>CAZLLL010000445.1:0-3400 GCA_964560255.1 uncultured Methylomonas sp. | reverse complement strand
ATAATAATTGCACGCCTGAGAAAAATAAAATGACGGTAATCAATGTCGGGAAACCCTGTATCACCTCACCGAATAGTAAGGTCTTAATCATAAAAAAAAGCCCTAATGCAAAGGCTCCAAAGGCGGTAATAAAGCCAGCATAAGTAGCTAGTCGCAACGGTTCTTGCGTAAAAGAGGAAATTCCCTCAACGGCAAACTTTATCAGTTTTTTATAATTCCAGTTGGTTTCGCCTGCTAATCGAGGATCTCAGCTATATTCTATTGCTGTCTGCTTGAAACCTATCCAGGTAAATAAACCTTTCATAAAGCGTTTACGCTCGCGTACTTGATTTAATGCATCTACTGCTTGGCGGCTCATCAGGCGGAAATCACCAACATTTTCCGGGATTTCGTGATCACTGATTTTATTAATCAGTTTATAAAATAAGTGTGCGGTAAATTTTTTAACAAAGCTTTCGCCTTTACGCTCAACACGTTTGGCGTAAACTACATCGTAGCCTTCTCGCCAGGATTTGACCATTTTTACAATTAGCTCAGGTGGGTCTTGCAAGTCAGCATCTATCACCACAACTGCATCGCCTTGTGCTGCATCTAACCCAGCTGTCATCGCTATTTCTTTGCCAAAATTGCGGCTTAAGTCAATGATTTTAATCCGCGAGTCTTGTTGCATTTGTGCAATCAGGATATTCAAGGTTTCATCTTGACTACCATCATTGATGTAGAGCATTTCCACCTGCATATCTATTGCTTGAACGGCAGAAGATATACGCTGTTGACATTCGGCAATCACTTCTTGTTCATTATGAAAAGGAATGATAATGGATAAAAGCTCTTTGGGGTTTATATGAATGATTTGCGATGACATGAGGGTTTTTAGCCTAGAATATAATGTAAACTGTAGAGCCTGTTTTTATAACTTGATGAGTCAAAATTTCTCGTAACTATTTGAAAAAATTGATATTAAAAAATCATTTAGAATGATAAGCAGTTTTATAATAATTAATTATTTCAATAGCTTAGAGAGAATTCATTCAAAACTATAAATTTTCTGAGAGCTTTTGATTCTTAAGGAATGGGAATTGAATAAGTTGTGCAATTATGACGCAGTATTTTTGTTTGCCTTCAAGGCGCGGTAACAGGCGCATAGCTAGCTACGTAACTGTTTCCGCAACGCAGAAGGCGAACAAAAAGACAAGTCAGAATGCACACGTTATTTGATTCCCATTCCTAAGTTATAACTACCAATAGCTATACTTAAGACGGGACAAATTTGCATCCTATTGAAAACCTATCCCATTTAAAAGTTAAAGATAATAAACTGATATGAGCTACGTAGGTTGCGGGTGAGGCACGAACCCCAACATTGATGCGAGGTGTTGGGTGTTGTGCCTCACCCGCAATCTATGCTTTAAAATGGATAGCTTACAAATGTCCCGTCTTAAGCTGGTAAGGTAACTCGCAATACACACCTACCCATATTGCGCAGGATTTTTGTTTGTCTTCAAGGCCAGCACGCCAGAGCTGCTGGCCAAGGCATAGAAATAGGCGCATAGCAGGCTACGTAACTATTTTTATCACGCCGAAGACAGATAAAAAGACCAGCAAGATGGGTGGGGTATTTGTTGCGAGTTACCTAAGGAATGGGCACGCTAATGTCAAAGAGTATTGAAAAGTAGGCTAGAGTTACGCTCTACAGTGACACAAAATTCTGTTTTAAATTTGTGACCGAAAAGTATGATCGTTAGCCAAAATTTTCTGACTTTATATTGTAGTGTGATGCGGTATCATCTGCGATTAATTTATTAGTCTTGCGTTGTTGCAAGTAATTGATTAGTAATAACCATGAACCTAAGACAATAAATCCACCTGGGGGCAGTATCATCACCACCCAGGGTTCAAAATTAGTACTAAAAATTTGATAACCTAATAGTTGGCCTGCGCCTAATAATTCTCTTACTCCACCGAGCATTACCAGTGCCAGCGTGAAGCCTAAACCCATACCAAAGGCACTGATCACTGATTTAGTAAAAGAGTTTTTTGAGGCATAGGCTTCAGCACGACCTAAAATCAAACAATTAACCACGATTAATTGAATAAAAGCACCCAGCCTATTATATAAATCCAGACTCACCGCCTGGATAATATAATCAACTAAAGTCACGAAAGTGGCGATAATGATGATATAAGTAGTAATACGCACTTGTTTGGGAATAAAATTGCGCAAGGCTGATACCAAAGCATTGGAGCATACCAGCACAAAAATACTTGCTATACCCATCGCCAGCGAGTTAAGCACTGAATTGGTGACCGCTAAAACAGGGCAGAGCCCAAGCATCATGACAAATACCGGGTTTTCTTTCCAAATACCCGCTGTAAAGATATCAAGCGTTAAGGGAGGGTCTTTTTTTTGGGTTGGAGTCATTATTCACCTTATTGGTTTAGCAAGAGTAAAAGTGTGTATTGCAAAAAAATTACTGCTAAGGAATGGGCACGAAATAAGTTGAGCAACTGACGCAGGATTTTTGTTCGTATTCAAGGCGCACACACGGCGCATAGCGAGCTATGTAACTGTTTGTGCAACACCGAAGACGGACAAAAAGACAAGTCAGTTGACAAAAAGTTATTCCGTATCCTTTTCCTTGCACCAAGACTTTATGGGAACATATCTTTTAGAGAGCGAGCCGTTGATACTTTCGATCCAGTGATCTAACGTCTCTTCATTTACTGAGTTGACCTGTTGCTCTACGCTGATAGCTAGGGAGCCAAATTTTAAATTGAGTTGCTTTAATAAAGCCCTAGTACCACGTACCCTAAATAACCGAGAATATAAAAGTATCATCCGCTCGGAGTGTAGGCTAAAACCTACGTCCCAGTTTTCTCGGATATTTAAGAGCCGAGGTACTAGCTTCCCCTCTAGCCTGTCCTCTCCTTCTTGGATCAACTGTGGTATAAGCTCTGCTAGCATGGCTTTTATCTTCATTAAATCGTTATTTTCAGGTATTTGTTGACCTAATTCATCTGAAGGTTGTAGTAAAATCCGATTAATCTAAATGCTAAAGCTGCATCTTAAACGGGATTATTCGAGTATAGAGCCATTCTATCAGGTTAGGAATGGGAATTGAATAAGTTGTGAATTATGACGCAGTATTTTTGTTTGCCTTCAAGGCGCGGTAACAGGCGCATAGCTAGCGACGTAACTGTTGCCGCAACGCAGAAGGCGAACAAAAAGACAAGTCAGAATGCACAAGTTATTTGATTCCCATTCCTTAGTAATGACTGCGGAAATATCATCAGTAGTACTTGGGTTTTCAAGGTTTATTCTATAGTAAAAATCCAGTCGTACAGATCAATACCTTCGCCAAAATAAAAAATCATAAGCCATTGAATTTAAATGGTTACA
>CAZLLL010000444.1:0-3401 GCA_964560255.1 uncultured Methylomonas sp. | reverse complement strand
AACAAAAATACTGCGTCATAATTGCACAACTTATTCAATTCCCATTCCATAACACCTACCGAACATTTAAAATATTTATTTGCAAATAAACCAGACGAGTCGCAACAAACGTCCTATGCTTTCTGCTGCATGACTTTGTGAAGTAATGAGGAGTATGACATGGGCTTCCCAAATAAAAAGCCCTGTACGACATCACAGCCATATTGTTTCACAAATTCATATTGCAGCTCTGTTTCAACACCTTCTGCTACAACTTTTAAATTAAGGTTATGTGCCATAGTAATAATACTCCGCACAATGGCCTCATCATCTGCATCTTTGCCTAAGTCACGCACAAATGATTGATCAATTTTTAAGGAATGCAACGGTAGCTGCTTCAAGCGACTCAACGATGAATAAGCTGTGCCAAAATCATCTATACTAAGTTCTATACCCTGGCTGCAAAGACAATCCAGAATAATACAAACGTCATTACTACCAGGGCCAAATAGTGTTTCTGTAATTTCCAGTTCGAGACGGTGACCAGGAAATCCCGTTCTTTGCAAAATACTGGCAATGACTTCATGTAAATCTTCACGAATAAATTGCGCAGGGGAAAAATTGACTGCCAGGCGAATTTCCAAATTTATATGAGCACCCAGCTCAAGAATGTCTTTACTTGCTGTTTCTAGTACCCATTCATCTATTCTGGCAATTAGACCACATTCTTCTGCTAAAGGTATAAACTCGCTCGGACTGATTGCACCTTCTTCTGCATCGTTCCAGCGTACTAGCGCTTCAACGCCTATCATTTGCCGGGAGATGGTATCAAGCTGAGGCTGATAATGAACGGTTAACAGGTTTTCATCTAATGCATGATGTAATTTATTTTCCAGCATCAGTCGTCGTGCTGCTTTAGCATTCATCTCGGCAGAAAAAAAGGTAAACCGGTTACGACCTTGATCTTTGGAACGATACATCGCTGTATCTGCATTTTTTACAATGGTTTCTGCCAGGTCACCATCACCAGGAAACTGACTGATACCAACACTGGCGGTAACATGCAAGCTATAACCATCGATAGAGATGGAACTAGCCAAAATAGCTATCAGCCTTTTAGCAACGTCTGCCGCATCAGATGAATGTTTTGTATGAGGTAATAAAATTGCAAATTCATCTCCCCCAAGACGTGCTAAAGTATCACTGTTTCTTAAGCAACCTGAAAAACGCCGCGATACTTCGATCAGCAATTTGTCACCCATAGCATGACCTAAAGTATCATTAATGATTTTAAAACGATCCAGATCCAGAAACATGACCGCAATTTTATGCTTATATCGCCGAGCTTGATCAATCGAAATTCTTAAGCGATCATCAAAGGTCACTCTGTTAGCTAATCCAGTCAATGTATCATGGTAAACCTGATGCTCAAGTTGCTGGGTTAGCTCAGTTAATTCCTGAGTTCGAGCATCAACCTTACCCTCCAGTTGATTGTGTGCTTTTAACAGCTGCTGATCGCGCAATTCCACCTGATGTAACATGGTATTAAAATCATCCACTAAAGTACCGATTTCATCACTAGAAATTTTTACCGCACGCAGACTATAGTCTTGTGTTTCAGAAACAAGGCGCGCGGTTTTAGCAAGTTTGATAATGGGTTCAGAAATGATACGCGGCAAGCGCTTTGAAAAAAACAGGGTCACTAATAATGACAGCGTCAAAACACAAAATGCAATGAATAAATGATTAACCTGACGTTGTTGCCAGTTGTTATAGTCAGGTATTAATAGTATGTATCCTAACGACTCTCCGTGTTGTACTATTGAATCAATAATAACTTGCTCGTGATTTTGATTTTGTAAGGATGGCATTTGCGGAGGAATAACGTTTGCTTCCCGCTCGTAGAAGGCAAATAACTCACCATCAGATAAGTACAAAGCGGCACCCGCAATATCGTTATCCAGTTTCAGTACCTGCAGTGTCTCAGTAGCTGAATCTATATCACCAAATGCTATTGCAGCGCTGGTATTGTATCCAATGATACTTGCCTGGGCTTGTAAATGATCTTTCAATGCGTGCTGTAGTGATAACCAGTCATTTAAAGCAAAGCCGAATGTGGAAAATAATAGCACACTACAACTGGTCAATAACAAAAGATTAGAGAGCTTTTTACTAATTGATGATTTACCGAAGATAGATTTCATGACTCACCTTCTCTTACAATAGTCGCAAGTTTCAGTAGTTTAGAGCTCATCCGCAGCCCCATTTTGCGGGATTTTTTAAGATTAACCTGAAAGCCTATATGCTTTCCTTTACGAACCAGCGCAACTAAAATATTACTTTGTCTGGTAAGCGATGATTCACGCCTGGTAAAATCAGCAATCGTTAGCATGGGTCTATTGAGGCCAGGTTGTATTGCAACTTCAAAGTGATTTAGTGAACCATTGGGGATAAACAAAACATGACAAAAATCACTCTCAGTCAAGGTAAGAATAGTACTCACCTGAATTGTCCGTCCGCCTGCTTTTTTGCCATGAATACTGTTTAATAACCGACTTAAAGGATACTCGCGGTAGATACAAAGTGATAAGTGCTCACTGCTATTTCCTATAAAGGTCTCTGGCCAGGAAACAAAGCGAACGATATTCAAGATAAATGCGGCTTTAACCTGGTCTACACGTTTAGAGCCTGGTTCTGCAGATGCTGTGGATACTAACGCCCCACCCGTTAGCAAAGTTAGGAGCATCACTAAGCAATATAGGCGACCCTGTGTAAATAACCACTTGTTGACAATCCCAAATTGCCACAGCACATAGACTAATGGTATTTTCTGTTTATTCAAAGGTCAAACCTCCATGTTAATCTTCCCCAGATTTCTCGTTCGGTTCGCTCAGTATTATATTGCCCACCAAAATCTGCTGCGGAGTCGTAAACACGATTATCAAATAGGTTATCGACACCAAAAGAATAAGAAAAATTAGCAGTCAAGTCCCCTGTTGCAAAAATATTAGTGACCAAAAATGCATTCGCCTCATCCTCAGTATAGGAGTTAGCATCCTGACGCTCATCATTATAAATGAGTGAAAAACCAAAATGATGACTCGCAAAATAGTTGTAATCCATGAGCAAACTGCCCGTCCAGCTTGCCAGGTAGGGTAAGCTACCAACCCCTCTTTCTTGTGCATCAAGATAAGAGCCCGTCAAACGAATATCAAGATCATCAAACAAGTTAAACTGTAAAGTCCCTTCAACTCCTCTAAGTCGCCAGAAGTTTTCACTATTTGCAAAAAATTCATCGGCACCATTTGGGGTAGGAACAACATGAATGTAGTCCTTCACCTCGTTATGAAATAGAGAGAGACTAAACTTTATATTTTGCCACTGATACAGATAAGCAAGCTCCAATGACTGGATTCTTTCGG
>CAZLLL010000443.1:0-3402 GCA_964560255.1 uncultured Methylomonas sp. | reverse complement strand
ATACGAACAAAAATCCTGCCTAATATTGGACGATTATTTATTTCCAGCTCCCTTAGCTCTAGCAGGCTACGTCACTGTTTGTGCAACACCGAAGACGGACAAAAAGACAAGTCAGTTGCTCAAGTTATTTCGTGCACGCTCCTAAGTGCAACATAGTATAATCTTCCTATTCCACACGTATGTGCATGAAATTTAATGAATACACATATCAATCGGCATATTTTAGAAATAGAAAGCTGGCATTAGGTAAGATGAATGATTAAACAAAGAACACTAAAAAACACTATTAGAGCAACAGGAGTAGGCTTACATACAGGGGATAAAATATATCTGACTTTACACCCGGCAGAGATTAACACAGGTATAAAATTCAGGCGTGTAGATTTAGCCAAGCCAGTGACAATAGATGCGACCCCTCATAATGTGGGTGAAACAACATTATCGACAACACTGGTAAAAGGAGACGTAAAAATATCGACTATTGAACATTTATTATCAGCTATGGCTGGTTTAGGGATAGATAATGCGTTAATTGATGTCACAGCTGCAGAAGTTCCTATTATGGATGGTAGCGCTGGGCCTTTTGTCTTCTTGATTCAATCGGCAGGTGTACTGGAACAGGATGCACCGAAAAAATATATTAAGATAAAACAGGAAGTCAAAGTTCACGAGGGTGATAAATGGGCTGCCTTTCAACCAATGGACGGTTTTAAGGTGACGTTTACTATTGATTTCGAACATCCTGCATTTGATGAGAATGTTAAGACGGCAACAATGGATTTTTCATCGACAACCTTTGTCAGAGAAGTCAGTCGTGCACGGACATTTGGTTTTATGAAGGATATAGAGTTTTTAAGGGAAAATAATTTAGTCTTGGGTGGTAGCCTGGATAATGCGATTGTAATTGATGATAACAAAATTCTTAATGAAGGAGGGCTGCGTTATGCTGATGAATTTGTTAAACATAAAATGCTGGATGCAATAGGTGATTTATATTTATTAGGTCATAGTTTAATAGGTGAATTTCAAGGGTATAAATCAGGGCATAGTCTGAATAACCGGTTATTAAGAGCGCTGCTAGCTAATTCTGATGCCTGGGAAACGGTGACTTTTCAAAATGATGAAGATGCGCCTATTCCCTTTATGCGCTCTGCTGAAAGCCGGGCGGGCAAGTAAACTGTACCTGGCTTTTACTTTAAGGAATGTGCACGAAATAACTTGAGCAACTTGCTTGTCTTTTTATCCGTCTTCAGCGTTGTATAAATAGTTACGTAGCTGGCTATGCGCCTATTTATACGCCTTGAATACGAATAAAAATACTGCGCCAGTTGCTCAACTTATTTCGTGCCCATTCCTAAGTTGACAGTATGGCTGATTTTTATTGATTGTATTGTTGCAAGGTATCACTTAACTTTAATAAAGCATTTTTTAATTTGCTCTCGGTAAGAGCCGTTGCATTATCATGGATCAGGTTAATATTCTCAACAGAAGGGATTGTTTTTTTTGCTTTCTTTTCCAGTCTATAGGGAGTAGGGGAAGCTATCCTAATGCGAATATGATGCACTGTTTCCTGACTTTGACTATTAATGGCCTCTTTTATCTGCGCATGACAAAAACGCAACTGCGTAGCCCAGACGGCAGAATCCACATAAATCAGCAGTTTTTTATGATTAATAACGCAAGCTTTTATATGTGGCTGAATTTGAATCGGGCTAACAGATAAAACAATACTCAGAATTTTTTGATGTTTTGCAATAGAATATTGAAATGCTGAGGTATTTGCAAAAGAAAACGCAGTTTTAAAACTCATGAATTAAGCCTGGCATAATAGGGTTGAACAAAACTCAGGTACAAAGCTGCCGACAGGCCTGATGAGCCAAAAATCATAGCCATGACCATTATCTGATAACGTGCTGCAATAAATGGCGAGATACCTGACAGTATTTGCCCGGTCATCATGCCGGGCAAAGAAACCAGGCCAACAGCAAATAATGAATTAATCACTGGAATCATCGCAGTTTGAAACGCAGTGTTACGTGCCTTAATATAGCAATCCTGAGCTTGTAGCTCAGCATCAAATCGTTCTGCAGCAAGGCTGACACTGTTCATCGAATTGGCAAAAATCATCCCGGCAATAGGAATAATCGTATGTGGCGCGTACCAGGGGGATATTGAAAGTGTACCTTGAGTAATTAATAACAAAGTCAACCCACCACCAAGTATTATCGCCAGAAAAGCATATTTGTATAGCATCATACGTCTCTCGACTAATACGCCTAAGGCAATCCAGCTGGAAGCAAAACACATAATAAATAGAATCAATAGAATTAAATAGCTATCTTGTGAACCAAAGATATAGGTTAAAGCATATCCCATCAAGGCTAATTGAGCCAGCATACGTATTAAAGCATAAATTGAATGAACAACATTAAGAGACCAGCGTGAAATAATCAATAAAACCAGTAATGCCGGAATTAATGACACAGCAAGATTATTTAAACTGAGAGTATCAATGTTATTCATAAATATTGAGCGGGTACAATGTAGAGAGGAAACCTAATGAATTATTATGTCATTATTTCGAGTCATTGTTTAGACTTAGGAATGGGAATTGAATAAGTTGTGCAATTCCCATTCCTTATCAAGGAGGATCTGAACGGTTACACTCGGAAACGTGGAAATCCAGAATGTCATTTTTAAAAGTATTCATGCAGAAATAAAAAATAACTTGCACTTTAAGACGACCGGTCGCATAATTAAATGATGGAAATCATCAGCAATAAACAGATCAAACGAGAAAAATTATTGGATCAAGGTGTTCAGATGCTCATGACACAAGGCTATCATGGCACGGGTATTAAGGAAATTTTAGACATTGTGAAAATTCCGAAAGGCTCTTTTTATAATTATTTTACCAGTAAAGAGGCGTTCGCATCTGAAGCGATTACGCATTATATTGAGCCTTTTTTACAACGCTTAACTGCGCATTTGCAAAACCCTGAGCTAGATGGTTTAGGTGCATTAAAGCGTTACTATGCCGAATTAATTGCTGAGGTGGAAAAGGTCGGTTATAAGGGGGGGTGCTTGCTGGGTAATTTAATGGGTGAAATAGGTGATACCAGTGAAATATGTAATCGTGCTTTAAAAGTTGCTATAAAGCGCTATAAAAAACTACAGCAAACTGCATTGCTACGTGCTCAGCAAGAAGGCACGGTACGTAAGGATCGTTCAGCTGAAAGCATGGCAGATATGTTGGTCAATAACTGGCAAGGCGCATTATTAAGGATGAAAATTGAACAGTCTGTGCAGCCATTGCAAGAATTTTGTCAGACTTTACTGGATGATTATTTTAAAGCCTAGCTCAAATTATTAAGAGCTTACTGATAGGCGTGCCATGCTGCT
>CAZLLL010000442.1:0-3419 GCA_964560255.1 uncultured Methylomonas sp. | reverse complement strand
AAGACGGACAAAAAGACTCGTAATATTGGATGATTATTTGTTTCCATCTCCCTTATATTGCACAGAATTTTGTTCGTCTTTACGGTATAGGCACGGCGTATAACAAGCTACGTAACCATTTCTATCGTAAAGAAAGGCGGACTAAAAACTAGCAAGATGATAGGTGTGTTGCGAGTTACCTTAGGATAAAATATATTGGTGGCTGAAGAAGTTGTGGATCTCAATATGATATATCGTGATTTCTTGAAAGATCAGCTATCTGAGTTTACACAATTGAGCTATAAACTTAAGGTAGGACATTAGTAAAATAAGCGCTTGGAGGACATCTATAGTATATACGCCTTCCGAGAATCATTTAAAGGAAGGGAATGAAATAACGTGAGCAACTGTTTCACACAAGGCTGTAGGTTCGAATTTATTTGTACCGTGCGAATGAATTCGCATCTATCATCGTTCAACTTATTCCTCGCTCATTGACCCTGAAAATCAATTACAGACGTGGTGGCCAGGCGAATGAAAAATCATCCCGATCCAGCGTTAAGTTAAGATTATATGCCGGATCAATTAATAAACTTTTTCCCCAGCGCTGCTGCATATAAGCGATTTCATTATTAAAGCGCTGTTGTTTTTCAGGCGTATCCTCATAGCCTCGGCTGGCTGATTCATAATGATACAATTCAGCATAAGGAGTCCAGATATTTTGATAGCCATACTGCTGAATTCGCAAGCATAAATCAACATCGTTAAAGGCAACGGATAAATTCTGCTCATCAAAGCCTCCCACCTCTTGAAAAACGTCTTTTCTGACCAGCAAACACGCTGCGGTAACCGCTGAAAAATTTTGTGCCAATAGTAAGCGACCACAATACCCCGTAGCATCACGCGAAAAATGTTTATGTGCATGTCCAGCGACTCCACGTATCCCCAGCACAACACCTGCATGTTGAATGGTATCATTGGGATAATATAGCTTTGCCCCGACTGCGCCGGTTTGATGATGCAGCACATGACTGACCATTTCATCTAACCATTCTGCATTGATCACTTCTAAATCATTATTCAGCAAAGCAATAAGCTCTCCACTGGCTTGCGCTACTGCATTATTATTTAATGTCGAGTAGTTAAAAGGACTCTCATCACGAATAACAGTCACACGCGGATCTTGATTCAGTCGTCGTAAATATCTTAAGGCAACGATATCATCACTGCCGTTGTCAATAATAATCAGTTCATAATTCGCATAGGCTGTTTTAGCAAAAATACTCTCAACACAGCGGTGTAATAAATGAGCACCATTACGTGTTGGTATCACGATACTCACTAGCGGTAATTTATCCGGCAATAAATAGCGCACTCGAATAGCTCTGGGTAACTGCTTATGTACCGAGACTTCAGCTAGGCGGCACTTATGCTCTAAAGCATTTTTGACAGCTTTTACAGCCGCGACCTCATACGTAGCCTGTGTAGTGCCCACTGAAATGTCATTGCAGTGATATAAAATACGCGGGATATGGACAATCTGTTCAGTACTTAAGCCTGCAACATAGCGCAATGCCAGATCGTATTCTTGCGCAGCTTCAAATTCAGCTTTAAATCCACCTAAACTCTGTACCTGGTAAGTTTTATAAACAGCTAAATGGCTGATAAAATCATATGCTAAAAATAGCTCAGGATTCCAGTCCGGTTTAAAGCAAGGCTGATAACACCGGCCTTGCAGATCCATTTTATCTTCATCCGTGTATATCAGTTGCGCATCAGGATTTTGCCAGATTGCTTTCGCTATCCAATATAAAGCATCGGGTGTTAGTTGATCATATTGCCCTACGACTGCGACATAATCCGCTTTGACCCATGATAAGCTATTATTTAATAGAGCAGACGGTGTTTCATACTGCTCAGCAATGGTCACTTTAATCCGTGAATCTCTTGCCATATAGGACTGCAATAGTTGATGCTGATCAGCACCAATTGAAGCATCACCCGCAATATATAATTCGAAATGACCATACACCTGCTGTAATATTGAATCAATCGCATTTTGCAAGCAAGCTGTCTCTGGGTTTTGCACTGACATGACTAGTGCTATTTCAGTGAGCTTTTGCCAGCCATTAACCTCTTTCTTAAGAGCCGCAATAGTCTGCTCGCTTTGTTTGCTGTAGGTTTCCTGCCACACAGCGTAGCTAGATTTATCTAATGCAGGCAGTTGTTCACTCCGTTTGCGCTTAGGTAAAAAACCTTTTATTCTCTTCGGAAAATTTTTAACGGCTCGCACCAGACGATAACTTATTTTCCTGTGTACACGTTGCAAAACCTGTTCTAAGCGCTGCGTGTCAGCGACTCGCTCATTATTTTTTCCTTCTAGTTGTTTTACTTTGTCGGATAAATCATTATTTTTCACCTGTTCATGCTGTAACTGCTGAGCCAGAGAAAATAGTGCATTATCTAATTCAACCGTGGTTTTATCCCAAATATGCGGTATTTTTTGCGGCTTATTATCCTCAGTGACTAGCTGGCTGATTTGTTGCTGGTGACGCGCTCTCTCAACACCTAACTGGTGCTTTAAATGATCAATTTTTTCATGCATTTCCTGATAGGCCACCCCCGAACTTACCAAAGGTTTAGGAGATAATGGACGCGGCATATCTTGCATTGTATTCGCATGAGCAGGACGCGCTTCAACAATATATTGAAATGCAACCGCATCAGGTGCATGCAATCGCTCACGAGCCGCGTCAGTCATTTGCAATCCGGCATTGTTTAGGTGTTGCTCAATTGCCTTATCAGCCATATCATTTATACTATAGCTAATATCACTGCATTCATACCCAGCTTGTATAAACAGTGCGACCAAGCCATTCCTGGTATAAAAATGTAAATGTGTGTTATCTAGTAAGCCCAAAGATTCATAATCAAAATGCCCCTGCAATAATTCCAGGCGTATTGATACATGGGCTACATTAGGTACAGATGCCAAAATGTAGCTTTTGGCATGTAAATAAGGCTTTAAACTCTGTAGCATATGCGCAGGATTTTTTAAATGTTCCAGTACATCAGCACAGAGTACAACATCAAACTGTTGCCCTGCTATTTCTGCAAGCCAGCTCCCTGTATCAAGATCAGCCATAATTGTCTGCTGACAAAAAGGAGCGGCCTGCTGTAAAGCGTCTGCATCAATTTCCACTCCAACCACCTGACAGCCCAGCTCTTCCTTTAAGTATTGAGATAAATATCCACTAGAACACCCCAATTCCAACACTCGCTGCTTAGGTCTAATGCGCATGGCCAAGCCCATATGCGAATTATTTTTTATAGCGGGATTAAGGGTCGTATGGTATTTATTGTGATTCATAAAAATTAACAAAGCTGTGTTTATAAATTTGTCCTGAAAACCTTATACAGGCGTAGGTTGTGGGTGAGGT
>CAZLLL010000441.1:0-3422 GCA_964560255.1 uncultured Methylomonas sp. | reverse complement strand
CGTCGATTATAAATAACGTATTTTTCATAAGTCATTGATTTATGGTAAATGGTAAGATAAATAGGGGCTGAATAGCCTGTTTTTTTCGATATTTTACATTTTAAAAAACTTTAAGGCATTGAATTTAAACGAACTCTACAACATAGGGTATGGGGCTTCGACAGCCTAGAGTCACGCCCTCCGGTCAGGCAGAATATATAGATATATTAAGAGTCTTGGCAAATCTTGAGCCAGACTGTGCAAAGCAAATGGCATTGATGGACAAGGTCGCTGGATTTGCATTGAGAAAGTACCCAGCAGAGCAAGGCTAACTATGTCTGCATTGGGAAAATCAGTGCTTGGCCGTGCCGATTTATTAAGGGTACTTGCCTTGCAAGATGAAATCGCGCTAGAAAAAATGGCCGCTATACTTGGGTATCAAGTCAAAAAGACGAGAGTAATGTCACCAGAGCCCCTTATAATCAGGGTTCGAGGAGGCACGCCTGAGCTTGGTTCCAAACCGATAGCAAAGCCAGATAAAAAACTTGTCCCCTCTTTTTTCTATATCGCAGAGCGAGAACGAAAGCCGCCTGAAGATCAGCCATTAAAACCAGAGGTGCCAGAAGATTTACAGTGGGGTGATATTTTAAGTGAAGATGCCTGTGTAGAATCCGCAAATCTGAGTTTACCACCCCATTCGCCCTTAATACGCTGGCCTAGACTATGGCCTTTTTTACGCACCGTACTGGGGACTCATTATCCTTCCCGAAAACCTGATATCCCCCAGTTAATCAGGCAGATAGCCAATGCTGAGGCGATGCGCCAGATACCCATGCAAACACAACATGGCTGGAGTGTACAGTGCTGTCTATTGCTGGATTTTAATCTCCAGACTCAGGCGTATTACCTGGATTTTACCGAACTGCAAACGCGCTTAACAAAAATGCACGGTGAGACGGGGCTTGATGTACGAATTCTGGAAGGCGAAGCAGGGCTGCAAACACAGTTTAGAAAATCCAGAAAAAATGACATATTAACTTGGCAAATGCCTGCCATTGATACTCCTTTATTAATCTTAAGCGACCTGGGCTTATTGGCAGAATCACCGCAGCTAAAACAAGGCTGGCAAAGATTTGGGCGACTATTGAGAGCCGCAGGATGCAAACCACATGTGTTATGTCCAGTACCAGCATCATACCTTGATAAAACCCTGCAAGGCTTATTTACCATTGATAGCTGGGATAAGAATAGTCATTTACACGGGCAATCTATTCATTTGATGGCTGATGATTTGGGCGCTAACGATCCGCTAAAACAACAACAGGGCGTACAAACACTGCTCATTTTGTTATCTGTCGCGGTGATAATAGAGCCGGGTTTATTGAGGGCGATACGCAATTTGTTAGCCGTTGATCAAGTTAATGTGGCCGATGAAGCCAGGTTTTGGCAGCATCCCGACATCAGCAGCAGTACACAAGGCTGTTGCTTTAAAACACAGGCCGCTGTTAAGCAATATCAGCAACAATTAGTGACAGATGATTTTTGGCGTACTTTAAAATTAGAAGCTTCCGCTGAGCAACAGCACTTTAAAAAGTGCCTAGTTAAATTGATGCAGGTTCATCATGCCTATTTGCCCCAATCAGTCCGCATGATGGAAATGGATCAATGCGAGCGCGTATTGCCCGCAACAGTCGATCAGCAAACACAGGCAGAGATACAGCACTGGCAACAGGCAATGGCCAGAACCTGTTATCAACTGGCGGATCAGCAAAACTTACAAGCGTGGAATCAAGACTATATTGCCAGTTTACCGGTCATTATGTTGCAAAATCCGTCTATCGCGGTGTTATGGGCTTGTGCGCAAAAACAAAAACTGGATCGGGGAGAGATTATTCAATACCCCGAGACCATCAACAAACAGCATGTCGAGTTTATACTTGCGAGGGAGGTGGGTGATGAGAGTCTCTTATGTCGTGTGTTTCAAGTGGGTGATGAACTTAGAATAAGCGAAAAAAATACCAATATTGAAGCGTCTGGCAGTTATTATGCTGATTTAATGCTACAAGGCGACTTATCTATCAAGACTGAACATCCGCATGGCTCTGTTAATAAAGCGCGATGGCAATGGCAAAATACTCGCGATACTGTCAGCCAGGGCAATAGCAAAGTGATCGTTGAATTAGAGCAGACGATGCAGCAAGTGTCCTTAAGCAATGCCCGTGAAACCCTGATATTAAAAAGTCTGACTAAACCCGACTGGATCAGTCAGATGGGGCGTGATCTGACCGGTTTATGGGTAGAGTTTGAACAACAGGGGCAACAATGGCGCGTATACTGGCCTGCCTGGGGAGGTGAGCTAGGTTATGATCAATATGGGCTTTATAATGATCTGACCATTAAGGGTGTGATTCAGCGTAGTCGATTTATACCCCCAGGCACGTTTCAAATGGGTTCACCTGCGTCTGAACAGGAACGTAGTGATGATGAAAATATACATCAAGTCACGCTAACGCAAGGTTACTGGTTAGCCGATACGGCGTGTACGCAAGCTTTATGGCAGGCGGTGATGGGGGAGAATCCTGCAAACTTTAAAAAAGATAAGGATAACCCAGTAGAGAAAGTCAGTTGGGATAATGTACAAGTATTTTTAAAAAAAATCAATCGCCTGATTCCTGGCTTGGCTGCATCATTACCGACTGAGGCGCAGTGGGAATATGCTTGCAGAGCTGGAACAAAGACTGTCTTTTCTTTCGGGAACAATATCACACCGGAGCAAGTTAATTATGATGGGAATTATCCTTATGCGAGTGAAAAAAAAGGTTTAGACCGTAGCACGACTGTTCCGGTAAAATCTTTGCCAGCTAACCCTTGGGGTTTATATGAAATGCATGGCAATGTTTGGGAGTGGTGTCAGGATGAGTATGGTAAATATTTAAACACTGCTGTATCTGATCCAGCAGGTGTTGAAAATAGCATTCCCCGGATGTTGCGCGGTGGCTCTTGGTTCGACTTCGGCAGGCGCACGCGTTCCGCTTACCGCCGCAGGCGCAGGCCTGATTTCCGTAGCATCCACTTCGGTTTTCGCTTTGCCCCAGGTCAAGTGCAGTTTCGAGAGGCGGAGCCGGAAGTTGCCGCGATGGAGCGCGGCAAGCAGCCAGAAAAAGAGGATCAAGGTTTTTTAAAAAAATTATGGGATAAGGTCAAATCAAAAAAATGAAGTTTCAATTTTTTAGTATTGCGGCGATTGCGCCTGAAAATGGACAAGAAAGGCTGAATGCTTTTTGTGGAAAACATCGTGTTGTCTCGGTAGACAAACAATTAATTGTACAAGGGAACGATAGTTTCTGGTCGTGGCGACTTGCATTGTTTGTTTTTTAGCCTATTTTACTGGCTCTTTTCCCTTTGGCGTGGTCAATAAAAATAATATAAAACAATGTATTACA
>CAZLLL010000440.1:0-3430 GCA_964560255.1 uncultured Methylomonas sp. | reverse complement strand
TACGAACAAAAATACTGCCCAATATTGGACGTTTATTTATTTCCAGCTCCCTAGACTCGTATTATATTAAAAACATTTTATATTCAATAATCTATACAATGACAAAATTAACTCACTTCAATCAGTCTGGTGAAGTACATATGGTCGATGTTGGCCATAAAGCCATGACACAACGCGCAGCAATCACGACAGGATATATTGAAATGCTACCGGACACCTTAGCATTAATTACTCGTGGTGAACATAAAAAAGGTGATGTACTTTCCATTGCCCGTATTGCAGGCATTATGGCGAGTAAAAGAACAGCTGATTTAATTCCCCTGTGCCATCCACTGCCTATTACTCATGTCGAAGTCAATTTTACAACTGACAAGCAAAATAACCGTATCTACTGCCACACAACTGTCAAAACCAATGGTCAGACTGGCGTAGAAATGGAAGCCCTGACAGCAACACAAATCGCATTACTGACGATCTATGATATGTGTAAAGCGGTTGATCGCGGCATGTGTATTAACCAGGTTCGACTGGAAGAAAAATCTGGCGGTAAGTCTGGGCATTGGCAGCGTATTGATCTGCCATAGCCGGTGAACTATTTCACTGAGGCCATCATTGCTGCAATCAGCTTACTATTGCAATTTGATCCTGAAATCTATCTAATAGTCTGGGCATCGTTAAAAATTGCCTTGATAGCAACTGTATTAGCGGCTGTTTGTGCTATTCCTGTCGGGATACTGATTGCAATTAATGATTTTATCGGCAAGCGCTTATTACTACAGCTGCTGAATACATTGATGGCAATGCCGACCGTGATGATAGGGCTTATTTTCTTCGGCTTGCTTAGTCGCCGTGGTTTATTAGGTGAATATGGCCTGCTGTATACCGAAACCGCTGTGATTATCGGTGAAGCCAGCTTGATATTACCGATTATTAGTAATATGACTGTTGTCGCAGTGCAATCAGCTGACAGCCGTTTGCTACCTACCTTAAAGTCACTGGGGGCCACTCAGTTCCAGTTAATCATCCCACTGCTTAAAGAATTACGCTATGTTATTCTCGCTGCAGTGATGACTGGCTTTGGTCGTGCAATTGGAGAAGTCGGAGCGGCAATGATGCTTGGCGGAAATATTCAGGGTACAACACGTACCATGACCACGGCAATTGCATTAGAAACCAGTAAGGGAGACTTTGAACTTGGTTTGGCATTAGGGGTAGTCTTATTAATGATCGCTTTCACAGTCAATTTTATCCTGCAGCAACTCAGCTCGGATGATACTTAGGAACGTGCACGAAATAACTTGGGCAACTTGCTTGTCTTTTTATCCGTCTTCAGCGTTGTATAAATAGTTACGTAGCTGGCTATGCGCCTATTTATACGCCTTGAATACGAATAAAAATGCTGCGCCAGTTGCCTAACTTATTTCGTGCACGTTCCTAAGGAATATTAAACAAACGCTTTGCCAACACCAAAATTTAATTACCGATGACTTCTAAACAATTAATCGACTTATTTATTGATGCCCTTTGGGTAGAAAATGGGCTTAGTCAAAACACACTGAGTGCCTATGCCAGTGATTTACGCATTTTCAACAAAAGTTTAGCCACAAAAAACATTCATCTGGCTAGCAAAAGCGATATTGCTCAATTTTTAAGCCAACGATACCAACAAGGTATCAGTGCACGTTCTTCTGCCCGTATTCTATCAAGCCTGCGCCGCTTTTACGGTTATTTATTACGTGAGAATCATATTAACACTAATCCCACGGCATTAATTGATACACCCCATATTGGCCGCTCTTTACCTAGCTCTTTATCCGAGCATGATGTCGAACTATTATTAGATTCCCCTGAACCCACCTCAGTGTTAGGCGCGCGCGATAAAGCCATGCTCGAAATGCTCTATGCAACAGGTTTACGTGTATCTGAACTGGTCTCATTAACGACACACCAGATTAATCTACGCCAGGGGGTCTTGCGTATCACAGGCAAAGGCAATAAAGAGCGCCTGACACCCATGGGGGAACAGGCTATGGATAGTCTGGAAAATTATATGCAACATAGCCGTCATGTACTGCTATCAGAACGCCCTTGCAATGCTATTTTTGTCACTAATAGAGCTGCTGGCATGACACGGCAGGCTTTTTGGCATATCATTAAACGCTATGCTAAAAAGGCTGATATTAACAAAGCGTTATCACCCCATACACTACGCCATGCTTTTGCCACCCACTTATTAAATCATGGTGCAGACTTAAGAGTTGTACAACTCTTACTAGGGCACAGTGATTTATCGACAACCCAGATTTATACCCATATCGCCAATCAGCGATTAAAAGAAATGCACGCAAAATTTCACCCAAGAGGCTAATACCTACATGACGCAAAATATTCACCCCAGCGCTTATATCGCAGAACAGGCCAGTATCGGCAAAAATGTCACTATTGGCCCCTTTGCCGTGATCGAAAACCATACTCACATAGGCGATCATTGCAAAATTGGCTCACACTGCGTCGTTCGCCCCTACACAAAAATGGGCGCTGGCAATACTTTACATTCCCACGTCGTTTTAGGAGATCTGCCACAAGATACCAGCTTTAAAGAAGAAACCATTTCCTGGCTGGAGATTGGCGATAATAATACCTTTCGAGAAGGCTTTACTGCCCATAGAGCCTCAGAAGAAAATGCACTGACCCGTATTGGCTCAGACTGTTTTTTTATGAATAACAGTCATGTTGCACATGATTGCCAAATAGGTAATTATACTATTTTTGCCAATAATGTTGCCATCGGGGGATTTGTTGAAATCGGTAACCACGTATTTATGGGCGGCAGTGCTGTTGCTCATCAGTATTGTCGTATCGGCTCTTTTGCTATGATTCGAGGAACAACGGCACTTTCCAAAGATGCGCTGCCGTTTTGCTTGATTGGCGGCTTTCCCTGCAAACATTATCGTTTAAATACCATAGGCTTAAAGCGCTCAGGAATCACTGGAGATCGTTATAAAATCATTGCCGATGCTTTTCGCCTACTGAAACAAAATAAAAGCATCGCTCACTTGCAAGATACCGATGAAATTAAATACCTTAAAGACTGGCTTAGCCTTAAGTCGAAACGTGGCTTGCATGGTTTTGTTGTGCTGGAGAAAAAATAATAAAAACTGAGCTACAAATGTTTAGGAACGTGCACGACACAGTTGAGCAACTGACTTGTCTTTTTGTCTGTCTTCGGTGTTGCACAAACAGTTACGTAGCTCGCTATGCGCCGTGTGTGCGCCTTGAATACGAACAAAAATCCTGCGTCAGTTGCTCAACTGTGTCGTGCCCATTCCTTAATATTTGTAGTCCATTGGTTTAAAGCTGTAGGTTGTGGGTGAGGCACGAACCCCAACAAAATACCATAGCCAAAGTATTGGGGTTCGTGCCTCACCCA
>CAZLLL010000439.1:0-3438 GCA_964560255.1 uncultured Methylomonas sp. | reverse complement strand
AAACAAATGATCACTCTGGCGATATCTGACGGGTGCTATTGCCAATAGGCAAGTAGGTTATTGGTACCGCAGCTGCGTTTACCTGTTAAAGTACCATGGGTGTGTATAATAACTTTTTTTGTATAATCACCCTACACAATTTTCCTGACCCTACAATCTATGTTTATCCTGCACAGCTCCAATAAAACGGAAAATTTACTAGAGCACCTAAGTACTATTATCCATACCGCCCCTTTATCATTCCCCTTTGCCAAAGAAGTATTTTTAATTCAAAGTCAGGGGATGGAGCGCTGGTTATCGCAGCAACTGGCAGCAAAATTTCAGGTTTTTGCCAATTTTGAGTTTCTCTTCCCCAGCAAGTTTTTTAGCCAGATGGCAAAACAGTTGAATCAGCAATTACAAACAGATGTTTATGCGCGTGAATTGATGGTATGGCGCTTTGAGTTATTGCTACGCGATCTGGATGATCCTGTGTTTCTGTCTCTTAAACAATATCTCAGTGGTGAAAATACTGATTTAAAACGTTTTCAATTAGCCTCACATTTAGCACATATATTTGATCAATATCAAATGATGCGCCCAACTCTGTTAAATGATTGGCAACAGGGAAAACTCCATTATTTCATTGATACCGAAAAATGGCAGCAAGCTTTATGGCGCAAGCTCATTGCGCAGACAGATGAGCAAAATCGTGGCGCATTATGGCTACAAACGATAGAGATATTTAACGCGCAGGAAGAAGGCACTTTAGCAGGCCAGCTCCCAGAAAGAATTTCTATTTTTGGTCTCAATACCATGCCGCCTTTGTTTATGGAATATTTGCAAGGGTTGGCGCGACATACCGATGTGCATTTCTACTTGCTTAATCCTGCACAGGCATTTTGGGCAGATATCGTCGCACAAAAGCGTGCTGATTTAGAAGAATTTGAAAATGGGCACCCATTATTAGCGAGCCTGGGACAGCAGGGCAGAGAATTTCAACAAATGTTACTCGACCGTGCCTTTACGCTCGAACTAGATAGTTTTGAAGAAAATGAAGCAGAGATTTTAAGTAATTTACAACAATTACAAAATGATATATTGCATAATCTGACCACAGTCACAGCCGTAGAAAATGACCATTCAATTAGCATACATGCCTGCCATTCACGTATGCGTGAGGTGGAAGTATTAAAGAATCAGCTATTACACGCCTTACAAACTGATCCAGATTTAGAGTTACGGGATATAGTGGTGATGGCACCTGATATCCAGCAATATGCGCCCTTTATCAGCGGCGTATTTGATGATATTCAACATGCTATTGCGGATCGTAGTTTACGTAGTAGCAACAGTACTTTTGATGCGTTTCTGCGTTTTATTCGTCTGACCCAAAGCCGGTTTGGCTGGCAAGAAGTGATGGATTTATTAAGTCAGGCCGAAGTCTATCATTGCTTTGGTTTAACTGAAACCGATGTTGAATTAATCAGTTATTGGGTGGCAGAAACACAGATACGCTGGGGAAAATCAGCTGCTCATAAAAAACAGCTTAATTTGCCTGAATCCCCCGAAAATACCTGGCAGGCCGGTTTAGACCGGTTATTAATGGGCTATGCCGTTGGCACTGAAGATGAATTTTTTGCAGGTATATTGCCTTTCAGTGAAATTGAAGGTAGGTCAGCACTTGCGTTAGGTGGGTTTCATGATTTTCTACAGTTACTTTTTAAAGCCAGTAACAAATTGGCTAAAAATTATACGCTGGATGAATGGGGAAATCATTTACTGGTTTATGCTGATTTACTATTTCCTGCTGAAACCATGGAATCAGAGCAACAGGCACAAAAACTGCAAATGAATGAAATTTTCCTGCAGTTAAAAGAGCAACTTGCTGAAATACATAATGAGACAATTCCTTTGTCCGTTATTTTAGCCTGGTTAGAAGATCAAGTTGAAGATGTTAAATCGTCGAATGGTTTTTTGCGCGGCCAGCTAACCTTTTGCTCCATGTTGCCGATGCGTACTATTCCATTTAAAGTCATTGCGCTCCTGGGCATGAATGAAGGGGAATTTCCGCATATCGACCACCACCTGACCTTTGACTTATTGGGCAAAGATTTTCAGCCGGGAGACCGTTCCCGTCGAGCGGATGATCGTTATCAATTTTTAGAAATTCTGCTCTCAGCACGCCAGCAAGTTATTATCACCTATATAGGTCAATCCATTCGTGAAAATGAGGAGATACCGGCCTCGGTGGTGATTCATGAATTACTGGATATTATGCAGGCACATTATCAACTAAAAGATTTAGTAATCAAGCACCCATTGCAAAGTTTCAGCTTACGTTATTTTATGGGTAATGAAAATTTGTGTAGCTACAGTAAAACAGATTTTGCAACCGCACAAGCGCTAGCCCAGAGCGTAGCTGAAAATAAACCTTGGTGGCAAGGCCAGACCAAGGTGGACGCACAAACGTTGGTGGAAGTTCAAGATTTTCTACATTTTTATCGCCACCCACAAAAATATTTTTTGCAACAGGGACTGAATATTCGCCTACAAGGTCTTGAGGCAGATGCGCAAGAGCATGAACCTTTTAGTATAGAAGGCATAGATAATTACCTGTTAAATGATCAATGGGTAGAAGCTATGTTACATCAGGATAATTTATCATTGGCTAAACTCAAAGCGCAGGGGCGCTGGATCTCTGGCGAGTTGGGCCTTATCGAATTTAATGCGCGTGAACAGGAAATTCAGCAATTTGTCGACAAAATTCACTCTAAACTGGCAGGAACAAGAATAGAGCCTATCGCTATTGATATAAATATCGGATCAGTACGTCTGGTGGGAACCATGATGCATCAATACAGTGAGGGCAGTTTGATTTATCGTTATTCTCCTTTAAAAGGAAAAGATTTTATCACTGCCTGGCTACACCACTTAATTCTTAACCAGAGAGACGAACATATCACTCATCTTATCAGTCAGGATGACTATATCAGCTTTTTGCCAGAATATATTCAAGGTGATGAACTAGAGCGTTTTATGCATTATTATCTATTGGGTCAACGTCAGCCAGGTGCTTTTTTTACCGAAGCGGCGTTTGCCTATATTAAACAGCAACAGGCTTTAAATAAACCGAAAAGTCGCAGTTCAGTTTCTGCACTGGACAAAGCAAAAATTGCTTTAAGTGAAGCAATAAAGAAAAGTTATGAACCGGAATTAGCCTTACTGTATAAAAATTTACCCTCGATGGATAGTTTATTGGGTAGTGAATTTGAACAATATAGTCAGGAATTATTACTCCCTATATGGGAGGCATGTAAGGCAAGTTGATTATAAGGTGCAGAAGTGCAATAACTTTAGCTATTGCACCTCTGAAAAAATGTAGACTGGAAAATGAAGGATGCCAAATTTTCTAACCAATTATCGTCGTAGCGCTTTAAGTTTAATCGCTCTGCTGGC
>CAZLLL010000438.1:0-3446 GCA_964560255.1 uncultured Methylomonas sp. | reverse complement strand
TCGGTGGGCAGAAAAGATTGCCCACCCTACAAATAATGGCTTGTCCCGTCTTAAGTTGGTAGCCATAAAATTGGTATTAAAATTTATTTAGAATTGATAAGTACTTACATTGAGCGGGTCTATTATCTGTTTTTTTATATTAAAAATACATTAATTATTAGAGTGTTATGGAAAACTGTATAAATAATAAAAAAATAACATTAGAAATCAGGCATTTTTAATCGCATGTAACACATTGATTTTAAATGGCTCTATACAAGTCATTGAAAGCTAATGAACTTAGTATAACCATCTGTTTTAAAATCAAAAGTTAATCGAAAAATATAAAACCATACCCACTCAATGTGAGTAAGTATTTTTATAAAAACTAATTATTTCAATTTCTTAGAGTGTGTCTCTCTATTCAAAACTATAAATTATCTGAGAACTTTTGACTTTCAAGTTTGTAAAATGGGAGTTGAAAAGCCTTTTTCTAATAAAACCTCCTAACCCCTCCTTGATAAGGAGAGGGACTGAATGATGACGAGACAGGTTGCCACCTTAAAAAACATGATGTTTATGAAGAAAAAGGCTGAACCCTTCATTCCCCTCATGTGCTTCATGGTAAAATAATCTCCGAATCCTTTCCTGAACCTGTATTCTCAATGTGCCCCGCCTTAAATAGCTAGCTGTGTCGATGGCATCACAAAAATTAAAGGTTTCCGCGAATATGTGAAGTTTATCGCTTAACTTTGGTAAAAATAATCTAATATTTAATGATAATGAAGTTTTGGCAGTCTAAAAATAATCCTCAATGCAAACTTTCTCAACAGGACTTGCTTGATATTAGTGAGGAAATTAACCAACAATACACTCCCTTTGATAACCACCATCAACCGGAGCTAGTCCTTATGCCAGTTGACCCAATAAATCTCTATGCATACTGGAATCTAAAAGAAAATAAAACAAATACTGAAATTTCCCCCGTTGATAAACAACTGGCATTGAGAATTTATTCTATTCCGGAACTCAGTGAACACCCAGGTAAACTCCAGTTAAGCTTTGATATTAAGGTGTATGGATTTCGTAATCAACAAAAAGTGCAGCTGCCCATTGCGGCAACGGCTTATTCAGCCGTTGTAGGAGAGATTAATGCAGATGATAGTTTTAGTCCTTTAGCTATTTCCGATACTATTCATGTGCCAAGAGAAACTCCGGTTGATGATATTAGTATGACTGGCAATGAAACTATATTAGACAAAGATAATGAACAGGTAAATAATTTCATTCGTGCTGGTGAATCACAAGACTCCTCAACTTTTGCCGATAACCTATTAGAGACTCTTAAGGCATTATCTGCCGACTCAAAAATAAATATAAATGTGACTTCTGAAATGAATAACTTAGAAATGCAGCAATTTAAAGTATTTATTTTAAAAAATTTTAATGACTATGGATACGATTTAAAAGTCTATACAAGTGAACTGGTCCCCGATTTTAATAATATGATGTTAAAGAAAAATATCAAAACTCATTTGAGTCATATAAAAACAAAGGTGACTGATAAAAACATTTCCGGCCTGGGACGTTTGCTATAGTGTCTATCAATCAAGGATTCCTGAGTATCATTTTACATGCGCATCTACCTTTTGTGCGCCATCCGGAATACGATAGCTTTTTTGAAGAAATCTGGTTGTTTGAAGCGATGACAGAATGTTATGTGCCATTAATTCGATCACTTAAACGACTACATGCTGACCAGGTCAACTACCGACTAACATTGTCATTGTCACCACCGCTTATTTCAATGTTAAGTGACCCGCTATTACAAGCGCGATATTTAATACATCTTAATAAACAACTGGAATTGGCTGAAAAGGAAGTTGTCAGAACTCGGAGTCAGCCTCAATATCAAAAACTGGCGAGGTTATACCGTCGCTTGTACCTGGATACGCGGGATATTTTTGTTAGGCAATACAATTGTAATTTATTAACTGCTTTTCAGCAATTTAATGCATCAGGTAACCTGGAATTAATCACCTGTGCAGCTACCCATGGTTTTTTACCCTTATTAAATAAAAGCATAGCTGCCGTACGCAATCAAATTAACACAGGTATAGAAACGTTTATATCTCACTTTGGTTTTTCCCCTAGCGGTTTTTGGTTACCCGAATGTGGTTATTATCCAGGCTTAGAAAAACATCTAAAAAGTGCAGGTATAGATTATTTTTTTGTTGATACACATGGTATAGAAAATGCCAGTATTGTCCCCCGAAACAGTATCTATGCACCGCTAAATTGCGGTAATAATGTCATGGCATTTGCAAGAGACCCTGAATCATCGCGTCAGGTATGGAGCTCTAAAGAGGGGTATCCAGGAGATTACGATTATCGCGAATATTACAGTGATATTGGTTTCGATCTGGGTCTGGATTATATTGCTCCTTATATTCTGGACGGACATATTCGTATTAATACCGGTATTAAATATCACCGTGTAACAGGGTCGGATCTCCCCAAAGAAGTCTATCAGCCTAGACAGGCGTTACATAAAGTCCAGTTACACGCACAGGATTTTATTAACAAACGACAACAACAAATCGATCGTCTTAGTCGCACTATGGGTCGTCCACCTATGATAGTCTCACCTTACGATGCTGAATTATTCGGACATTGGTGGTTCGAAGGGCCGCTGTGGTTAGAATGGGTATTGCGCTATGCCGATAGTGATACTCATGGGCTACAAACCATTAGCTGTGCTGATTATTTAAATAGAGTGGCTAACCATCAAGTAGCAACCCCATCTGCATCCACCTGGGGTGATCGAGGCTACTCTAGTTTCTGGATCAATGAAACTAATGACTGGATTTATCCCTTATTGCACAAGGCAGGCGCAGATATGGAAAAACTGGCATTTATTTTTCAGGATGTTAAGGTGAGTCCATTACAGGAAAGGGCATTAAATCAGGCAGTACGCTCATTATTACTGGCTCAGGCATCGGACTGGCCGTTTATCATGAAAACAGGCACTACCGTTGAATATGCTAAAAAGCGTATAACTGATCATCTGGCGAGATTTAACTATTTACGTGAAAGTATCCAGAAAAATGCAATAAATGAACGCTATTTATACGCGCTGGAAGTATTAGATGATATATTTCCCGATACTGATTTTCGCACTTATTATCAGCCCAAAAACGGCAGTCGTCATGTGTCTGAAATTAAACATACACTTAAAAAACGAAGGGGTTATAACCAAGTTATGTAAATAAAGGTTATTTGGCTACGCACTTAAGACGGGACAAGCCATCACTTGTAGGGTGGGCAATCTTTTCTGCCCACCGAGGTTCAACTTAGGGAGCTGGAAATAAATAATCGTCCAAGATAAATTTATAATTAACTGATATTTATGTATTATATTTTTTCAGTTGGACGATTATTAATTTCCTGCTCCCTTATTTTGTAAA
>CAZLLL010000437.1:0-3449 GCA_964560255.1 uncultured Methylomonas sp. | reverse complement strand
CTGTTGCTACAACGCAGAAGACGGACAAAAAGACTCGCAATATTGGATGATTATGTGTTTCCAGCTCCCTTAATATAATACGTGATCCTGACAATTTTATTTGATCTAAAAGACATGCTGTCGCTTTACCCATCCAAAATGGATGTCACTTTGCAAAAAATAAACATGAAATTAAAGATGAAGGTTGTGGGTAAGGCACGAACCCCAACAAAATACATCCTCCGTCAATGTTGGGGTTGGTGCCTCACCCACAATCTACGTAGATTAAAATTTGTCCTATCAACAAGCTATACATTTCATGGTTCATTTTTCATTGCTTGATGTACTACTCTAACTATGTCATCATTGGTAAATTTTACTGCTAATTTTATTTTTAAAGAGGTATTTTAATGGCTGGTCGTAACCACCTATTTATCCCAGGTCCAACAAACTCTCCCCATGAAGTATTAAGTGCGATGCATGTTCCTATGGAGGATCACCGTGCACCGACTTTTCCACTGTTATTAAAACCTATTTTAGAAGATTTAAAACAGGTTTTTAAAACTGAAACAGGGCAGGCGTTTGTATTTCCGGCAACAGGAACAGCGGGCTGGGAAATTGCCCTAACAAATACCTTAAATCCAGGAGATAAAGTCCTTATTTATCGTTTTGGCCAGTTTAGCCATTTATGGATGAGTATGGCACAGCGTTTAGGATTAGATGTTGAAATGCATGAAGTGGAATGGGGCAAAGGCATCCCCTTGGATGCATTGGAAGCACGACTAAAAGAAGATACAGCACATGAAATTAAAGCTGTATTGGCAACCCATAATGAAACTGCAACGGGGGTCACCAGCGATATTTCTGGCGTACGTAAAGCAATGGATGCAGCCAGCCACCCTGCCCTGCTATTTGTTGATGGTGTCAGCTCTATTGCCAGTCTTGAATTCCGCATGGATGACTGGGGAATTGATGGCGCGATTAGTGGCTCGCAAAAAGGCTTTATGCTGCCCGCAGGTTTAGCGATTGTCGCCTTTAGCCAGAAGGCATTAAAGCTTACTGAAACGGCAACATTCCCACGTTGTTTCCTGGATCTGAAAGATCAAATGGCACAAAATGCGCTAGGTTACACACCTTATACACCATCTACACCGATGTTACATGGCTTACGCGCTGCATTAGATTTATTATTAGAAGAAGGCATGGAAAACGTATATGCACGTCATCATCGACTAGGAGAAGGAACACGTAAAGCAATTGCTGCCTGGGGCTTAAAACTTTGTGCACAACCAGGCTTTGAGTCGGATACAGTTTCAGCGATTGTCGTACCAGAAGATAAAGATGCGCGCGATGTTATCGCCACAGCTTTTAACAAATACGATATTTCTTTAGGCGCAGGATTAACAGAAGTGGCAGGAAAAGTTTTCCGTATTGGTCATATCGGTGATATGAATGATGTCTCTATGCTAGGTGCTATTGCAGGCGTAGAAATGGCATTACTAGATAATGGTTTTGATATTACACCAGGCAGTGGTGTTGCAGCCGCTATTGAATATTATCGGGCAACTGCAGCATAAAACTTTGCTGAGAAAAAGTACTTTCAATTCAATAAAACACATGTAGAGCGGACTTTAGTCCGCTAGAGCTACACTTCTTAAATAATCTATTTATTAGTTGGCATCCTTCATTTATCGGTTTACACTTTGGCAGGAGTGCAATAGCTTTAGCTATTGCTGTGTACTGAAAAAGCTAAAGCTTTTTTACTCCTGCACTGCTTCATACTTTAAAAGTGTAAACTACTTTTAGGGACAAATGAAAGATGCCTATTAGTTTCTAATATAAATCATATAAAAAGAACCTTTTACTTAGGAATGGGAATCAAATAACGTGTGCATTCTGACTTGTCTTTTTGTTCGCCTTCTGCGTTGCGGAAACAGTTACGTCGCTAGCTATGCGCCTGTTACCGCGCCTTGAAGGCAAACAAAAATACTGCGTCATAATTGCACAACTTATTCAATTCCCATTCCTAAGTAATCAATAATAAATAAAGTTTTAATTATTGATTACTTAAGGAGTGAGGTACTAGCCTGAGCAAGTAATTTTATAGGAAATACCATGAGTTTAAATAGCTATCAATATGTCGATAGAGTCGCACTGGCTAAAGACCTTAATGACATTCATAAAGAAATTTTATCGCGCACGGGCGAGCAGGATTTCCAGCATCTAAAAAAAATGGAACGCTGGGGCAAGGTTTGTACATTACTTGGATATGGGACAGCATGGATATTTCCTAACCCGGCTTCAGCACTCCTCATTAGCCAGGGGAACTTCACTCGCTGGACACAAATGACACACCCTATCGTGCATAAAGGCTATGACAAAATCAGCAATGTGCCTGAGCATTATACCAGTAAAAAATTTGCTCAAGGCTGGCGGCGTTTTCTAGACTGGCCTGACTGGATCACGCCAGCAGGCTGGCATCAGGAACACGATGTATTGCATCATTACAACCTGGGGGAAAAGCTTGATCCCGATCATTTACAAAATAATATGGAGTGGTTAAGGCAGTCTAGCGCACCTATGTGGTTACGCTATATCGTCGTTGGCGTATTTACCACAGTCTGGAAAATACTCTATTACACCCCGAGAACCCATAAAGAATTACGTATCAGTCAAGCTCGACAGCTAGGCGAAGCCATACCAGATATGACACGTACTGGTGCATGGAGTCTATTCACTCAACAAGGCCGTGGATTATGGCTAGAAAGTTTTATACCCTATATTGGTTTTCGTTTTGTTTTGTTACCTTTGTTATTTCTTCCATTAGGTACTTTTGCCGCAACCAGCGTATTACTGACAACAATTCTGGCAGAGGCATTCACCAATATGCACAGTTTTCTTGTTATTGTACCAAATCATGCGGGTGATGATGTCATGATGTTTGAGGACAAAGGAAAAGGACGAGGTGAATTTTATCTGCGCCAAATTCTGGGTTCAGTCAATTATCCAACTGGCTCGGATTTCAATGACTTTTTTTACGGCTGGCTAAATTACCAGATTGAGCACCACCTATGGCCAGATATGCCATTAAGTCAATACCAGTACGCTCAACCCAAAGTTGTTGAAGTATGTAAGAAACACGGTATACCGTATCGTCAAGATTCAGTGTTTAAAAGATTATTAAAAGCAGTTGATATTATGGTGGGACGGACTTCTATGCTAAAACCCGAAATGTCAAAGACTGTTTAGGAATGGGCACGAAATAAGTTGAGTAACTGACGCAGGATTTTTGTTCGTCTTCAAGGCCTAAAAATAGGCGCATAGCAGGCTACGTAACTGTTTCTACAACGCAGAAGACGGACAAAAAGACAAGCAAGGTGGGGTTACCTTAGGAATGGGAATTGAATAAGTTGTGAATTATGACGCAGTATTTTTGTTTGCCTTCAAGGCGCGGTAACAGGCGCATAGCT
>CAZLLL010000436.1:0-3462 GCA_964560255.1 uncultured Methylomonas sp. | reverse complement strand
TACAACGCAGAAGACGGACAAAAAGACTCGCAATATTGGATGATGTGTGTTTCCAGCTCCCTTATGCCTTTCATCAGCCTGATACTGTATTTTGTTTAAGCAAAGCGTTTACCAGAACATCCTGATAATAACGTATTCGATCAATATATTTAACGGGTTCGGAGCCTCTGGCATAACCATATTTCAGTTTTTTATAATACTTCTTTTGGCTTAATAAAGGTAATACATCACGAATATCATGCCAGATAGCAGGGTTTTTCCCTAAATCTCTCGTTAATTTTCTGGCATCCCGCAAGTGCGCAAAGCCTACATTATAAGCGGCTAGCGCAAACCAGATTCGATCTTCAGCAGCCACATCCTCAGGCACTCTTTGCAGCATTTTATGCAAATATTTTGCACCACCTTGTATGCTTTGCAAAGGACTGGTGCGCTTTTTTATACCCATTGCTTTTGCGGTAATCCGGGTTAACATCATTAGTCCTCGTACACCTGTATGGCTACGCGCATTAGCATTCCAGCCTGACTCCTGATAAGATTGTGCAGCAAGCAATGTCCAGGGTAACTGATGTTTTTCTGCCACACGTTTAAAATCGGATTGATATTTAGGTAGTCGAGTTTTTATACGTTTGAGGAAAATATGGTTGTTATAAAAATCAAAAATATCCGCGTAACCATAATATCGCTCATCAATAATGCTCAAGAGCGAATTTTTTTCGCTTTGCTCAAACCAGCTTGTAACATAGTGTTTGAAGTGTTCAGCATCAGGCGGTAGTATCCATGCTAAATTCTGTTTTTCGGATATAGGAAACACATCAATTAACCTTGGATAATAGCGACGATTCAAGGAAAAGACATTAGAATCAATAATAGTACAATCGACCTCTTTATTTGCCACCGTCTGTAGTACTTGTTCAGCAGACAGCTCACTGGTAATATCCCAATTCAGTTCTGGATAATCTGTTTTCAGCGCTTGCAATGTCTCCTGATAACTGCTGTCTGCAATAATCAGTATTGAACGCTGTTGCAAATCATCAATCTCTTTTGGTAATCGGGAGTTACGTTGACAAACAACCTTTTGTTGCACCGTTTTATAGCCAGGCCCAAAAAGGTAGGTTTCTTCCCGTTCTTTCGTTTGAGTAAGCCCTGCCGCTGCAAGATGTCCTTCATTGTTATTAATGGCACTCAATAGCCCCTCAAGATTATCAAATAGTTTATATTCAACCTCAACATCTAAGGAATCAGCCAGTGCTTTACTTAAATCATACTCATAACCAGTCGGCGCATCATCCGCACCGAGATAATACGTGGTAGGGGAATTAAGGGTCAATACCACGAGCTTACCCTGGCGTTTAATATCATTTATGATTGGGTCACTTTCACTGCAACTAGTCAGTAAGCCAACAGAGAATAAAATAAATAGCATTGAATTGCTTAATCTAATCATCATTTTCCTTAAGTTTTAGCAAAAACAGGAAGATTTAAATATTCTCATTATATTCCCCCTATTCTCAGTTTCCACTAAAAAAAACTCTATTTATTTTGACACTCTCCATACCTCTATAAAAGTAGTTGACACTTTTAAATATTATTAAAAATAAAAGACAAGATGTAGGGTGCATTCTATGCACCCTCATAGCCCAGCTGTTGGGTTACGCTCTATCTTTGCTGCGCAAAGTTGGAGCTAACCCAACCTACGATAAACTATTGGTTTCATAAAGTTTAGCAATGCGCCATATCAAATAGGATACCTCCCATTATGCAAAAATGACCTGAATTTACAAACCCAGGCTTGAATGCAAAGGTCTGTTATAATGTTGAATCCCCTCCCCTTCTGGCTCCTTACTCTCTTAAAAAATGAAAAAACAGCTTCCAATCGGCCCTATTATGATTGATATTGCTGGCACAACACTTAGCCAGTATGATAAAGAAAAAATTGCTCACCCGAATACAGGTGCTATAATTTTATTTGCTCGTAATTACGAAACACCTGAACAGGTCACAGCATTAAATCAGCAAATCAAAGCAGCCAGAAAAGGAGAAATACTGATCGCTGTCGATCAGGAAGGTGGACGCGTGCAACGTTTACAAAACGGCTTTACACGCTTACCCCCAGCAGCAGCTTATGCAGCACGTCCTGAACTGACAGAAAATGCTGGCTGGTTAATGGCGGTAGAATTACTGAGCATCGGTATAGACTTCAGCTTTGCACCTGTTCTGGATATAGATTGTGGTATGAGTGAAATCATCGGCAACCGTTCATTCTCGCAAGACCCTGAACAGGCCAGCCAACTGACCAGTCAATATAGAAAGGGTATGCGTCATGCGGGCATGGCAGCAATCGGTAAGCATTTTCCTGGCCATGGTGCTGTTGCTCTGGATTCTCATCTGACACTCCCGGTCGATGATCGCAGTCTTGAAGACATTGTCAACAAAGACATATTACCTTTTAAACAACTCATCAATGAAGGGCTTGAAGGCGTGATGCCCGCTCATGTTGTCTATCCGGCGATTGATGAACTACCCGCTGGATTCTCAGCTATCTGGATAAAAAAGATCTTACGCCAGCAACTAGGCTTTGAGGGAGCGGTCTTTAGTGATGACCTAAGCATGGCCGGAGCTGCTGCTGTCGGTGATTTTACTGAGCGTGCCCAGCTTGCGCGTCAGGCAGATTGCGATATGCTATTAGTCTGTAATAACCAGACAGCTGCGGAGCAGGTTTTAGATGCTACTCCAATTGAGAATAACCCAATCCGTGAACACAGATTATTAGCCATGCTAGGTAATGCTACGAGCACACAACAAGAACTTAAAAATAACTCAAAATGGCAAACAGTAAGTCTACAACTGACAGAACTTTCCGAATCGTATGCTTAAAGAAATAGAGCAGGTCAAAAAAAATGCCCTGTTGCTGTATAGCGAAGCCGAGGTCGAAGCAGCAATAGATTCCATGGCAGAACAAATGAATACTGCCATGGTAGGGCAATGTCCGATTGTGCTCTGCGTTATGAACGGGGGCATCGTCATAACAGGAAAATTAATCACTAAACTGACATTTCCGTTAACCCTAGATGCAATAAATGCCAGCCGTTATGGAAACCAGATAAGTGGCAGCCATATCAACTGGCGACAGAAACCAGCCAGTTCGTTAAAAGATAAGGTGGTGCTGATTATTGATGACATTCTTGATCAGGGTTTAACACTGGATGCTATATACAAATTTTGCCAGGAACAGGGGGCAAGCTATATCTACAGCGCAGTTTTAGTGGATAAAAAATTAAAGATACCCAAGCCAGTACAGGCAGACTTTATTGGCTTATCTGTCGAAGATCATTATATCTATGGTTATGGTATGGACTACAAAGGTTATTTAAGAAATGCACCAGGAATATATGCTTGTAGTCGCGGTCTTTAGGAATGGGAATCAAATAACGTGTGTATTCTGACTTGTCTTTTTGTTCGCCT
>CAZLLL010000435.1:0-3462 GCA_964560255.1 uncultured Methylomonas sp. | reverse complement strand
CAGACACGATAAAATTATTTCCATAATAGGAAGTATTATTACAGTTCATGTTTCTCAAGCAAAAGGGCAGCAGGAGATTGCTGTATGTTTTGGTGATCTGGCTCAGGTACTGGATACTAATGGCGCACAATCACTTGCTCAGGTTATTAAAATAAAAGGGAGTGAGGTTTCTTTACAAATGTTTTCGGGGACCCAAGGTATTTCCACCCACGCATCGGTACGTTTTTTAGGTCATTCGATGCAAGTCACCTACTCAACTAATATTTTGGGGCGAATATTTAGTGGTACGGGCGAACCATTAGACGGCGGCTCTTCTTTACAGCCTGACCCTAAAGTATCTATTGAAAGTGCTTCTGTTAACCCAATGAAAAGGGTATTGGCATCGAATATGATTCGCACCAATGTGCCGATGATTGATTTATTCAATACCTTAGTTGAAAGTCAAAAAATTCCTATTTTTTCAGTATCAGGTGAACCTTATAATCAGTTTTTAGCCCGTATTGGTATTCAGGCAGATGCAGATATTGTGGTCTTTGCTGGCTTAGGTTTAATCTTTGATGATTTTCACTTTTTCCGCAGTCAATTTGAACAGGCAGGCATTTTTGCCAGAACTGTGATGTTTTGTAACCTCGCATCGGATCCCATTGTAGAAAGACTTTTAGTGCCGGATATGGCATTAACCGTAGCAGAACGTTTTGCCGTTGAAGAGGGAAAGCGAGTTCTGGTGCTAATGACTGATATGACCGCTTATGCCGATGCGATGAAAGAAGTAGGGGTTTCTATGGAGCATGTGCCATCAAATCGAGGCTATATGGGGGATTTGTATTCACAACTGGCTAAACGCTATGAAAAGGCCTGTGATTATAAAGGAGCTGGTTCCGTCACTATATTAAGTGTTACGACCATGCCGGGTGGTGATGTTACTCACCCTGTACCGGATAACACGGGTTACATTACTGAAGGCCAGTTTTATCTTCACGACAAGATGCTCGACCCATTTGGTTCTTTATCCCGGTTAAAACAACATGTTATTGGCAAAGTGACGCGCGAAGATCATGCGCAGGTGATGAATACCATGATTCGCTTTTATGCAGGCGCTAATGAAGCAGAACAAAAACAGGCAATGGCTTTTGAATTGTCTGCTTATGACCAGAAATTGCTGCAATTTGGACAGTTATTTAAAGAACGTTTTATGGATATAAATATCTCATTAGCATTAGAAGATGCGTTGGATTTATGTTGGCAGACGCTAGCAGAATGTTTTGATGAAAGTGAATTGTTAATGAAGCAGACATTAATTGAAAAATATTTTCCAAAATTTGACATAGCAAAACCAATCCAGGAATAAGACAAAATCCATAACAGTAGTGATTGCAGACACAGGGTCATTAATTGCTTTGTCTCGCATTGATAAGCTGGACTTGTTACAGCAACTTTTTCAGAATATTACGATTACCAATACCATTCGATTGGCATAGCTGCTGTGATTGGACTGGCAAAAATACAAGGGTATATTGTCTCTGCAAAAAAGGGCTACCCACTTAATACGGGGCAATTCCTTTGCAAAATAAGTAGGGTGGGCAGTTTTTTTTGCCCACCATCAAGTTGAACCTCGGTGGGCAGAAAAGATTGCCCACCCTACAAATGATGGCTTGTCCCGTCTTAAGTGGGTCGCCATAAAATGGAAGTTGAGGAGCCTTAATCAAATATAAGAATAAAGGCGATATAATTATTCTGATTATTGTCCGTAAAACATCCAGTTGGAATAAACATGAAATAGACCCATTTCAAGCATTACCCAAAGATACAGAACCTTTAGATGAATGGAAAAGCCTAGATCATTTCTGGGATAATGTACAAAGAGGTTTGATACGCGAGCTGGAAAGATGGGTTGTTACTCGAAATGGAGAGTAGGGAGTTTTTTATGCAACACTTTATAATTTTGCCAGTCACTGATGTGATAAAAAATGTCTAGATTACCCTTAAGCAAAGCGGCTTTACATAAGGAAGACGCGCAATTAAAACGCTTTAAACAATATTTGCCTTCACTGGATTTAAAACGTCAGCAATTAGTCGTTGAACGGACTAAAGCAATGGCTCAGTTAAGCAATACACAAGATCAGATAGATCGTTGTTATGCGCTGGTTAAAGAACAGCTTCCTATGTTATCAAATGAACATATAGATTTGAGTGGTTTGGTGACGATTAAACAGATTGATATCAGTGACGAAAATGTGGTGGGTGTGAGATTGCCTTACGTACAACAGATTAAAATTTATTCTCAAGCTTATTCTCTGTTATCTAAACCGCATTGGGTTGATTTGCTTGTGGTGCAATTAAAAGAAATGCTGGAATTAAAGGTAAAACTAGAAGTTGATCAAAAGCGAGTAGAAATTTTGCAGCAAGCGGTTAAAAAAGTCACTCAGCGAGTTAATTTGTTTGATAAAGTTTTAATTCCTAGAGCCATACAGAATATCAGAAAAATCCGAATTTTCCTTTCTGATACAGAAAGAGCTGCGGTAGTCAGGGCTAAAATCACCAAAAAAAAACGGCTTAAGGAGGTATTTTAATGTCTATTGTTGCTCTGAAAAAAATTACCTTATGTGGCTTAAGACCCGAAAAAACAGAAGTGCTTAAAAAGCTTCAGGTGCTGGGTGGCGCTCATTTAATTCCGTTAAATAAGCAGCTTGTTTCTACCGAAATTACTCGCCAGAAGCTCATAGAAAAAGCCGTTACGGCACTTAAATATCTAATTCAGTGTACAAAAAAACGTCATCAGATCAATAACGATGAAGACTTTGATTTAAACAATGCTGTTCAGCAGGTTTTACAAATACAAACGGATTTTAGAACCCTAAATGATCAACGTGATTTTCTGATTAAGCGTATAGAAGAGATCAAACCTTGGGGCGATTTTAATCTTTCAACAGAGGCCGATTTAGGAGGAATCAAATTCTGGTTTTATATTATCCCCAAACGACTGATGAAGCAGTTGCGGGATGATTTGGTTTATCAGGTGGTACATGCCGATAACATACACTGTTTTGTTGTGGTTCTTGCCGAGCAGGAGCCACCAACAGCAAGTGTTCCCGTACTAAGAACACATACCGGTCAGGTGCCTTTATCGACGTTAAAAAGAGATTTACAGGCTGTCGAATTAGCCTTGGAAGATAATCAGGCAGCAAGACAATCGTTAACGCGCTGGATCACATTAATCGCACAAAATCTAGCCAAAAATGAAGATACTGTTGCCTTAAAAATCGCTGATTCTTTAAGCATGGATGATAAAGAGCTGTTTATGATTCAGGCATGGGTGCCAGTCAACAAGATTCCCGAATTTGAGGTATTTTCTAAGCGTAACGGCTTGGTATTAATGGTGGAGGAGGTTCAGGCGCAAGATTATCCGCCTACTTTACTGGAAAACTCAGAATTGTTAGCAGGCGGTGAAGAAGTCGTTAAGTT
>CAZLLL010000434.1:0-3474 GCA_964560255.1 uncultured Methylomonas sp. | reverse complement strand
TGTCCGTCTTCTGCGTTGTAGCAACAGTTACGTAGCCAGCTACGTAACTGTTTGTGCAATACCGAAGACGGATAAAAAGACAAGTCAGTTGCTCAAGTTATTTCGTGCACGTTCCTAAGCAACAATCAATATACTATCCAGACTTAATAACTCTCTAATCTTCTTTAGTAAATTTATCTGCGTAGGATGTTTTGTGTGGAATATCAATGCGATACCCTTTGATCATTAGATGCCAATATAACCATGGAAAACCAAGTATCTTACCAAACCACCATAGACGACTATTTTTTCTGGGATCAAGAAAAGGGAAAGAAGGTGTTACTTTTCCGCCATAAGAAAACTCAGCTAACATAACCGTGTTTCGAGAGGTTGTTAGTGGGCAGGAGCCATAACCATCATAGCCTTCAACAACTTCCTGATTTTCTTTTAATTTGAGAATATTATCTACAACAACAGGTACTTGTTTTCTGACGGCTGCCGCAGTTTTAGCATTCGGTGTCGAAGCAACGTCTCCCAGACTGAAAATATTGCTAAAGACATTGTGCTGTAAGGTACCTTGATGAACATCGACCCAGCCAGCGTCATTTGCTAAAGGACTCGTTTTAATAAAATCAGGTGCACTTTGGGGCGGAGTGACATGGATCATATCAAATTCTTTAGTGACTGTCGTGCTACCATTATCCCCAGCGACCGCAAAGGTTGCGGTTTTCGCTTCCCCATCAATAGCCACTAAATTATGTCCAAAATTAGTAGTAATACCATAGTCTACAATGACTTTACTGAGTGCCTTGGCAAAGAAAGGGACACCAAACATGCCTGGACCCGCATTAAAAAATTCGACCTTCACTTTGTCAGTAATCCCTTTTTTACGAAAGAGATCAGCTGCTAAATACATGATTTTTTGTGGTGCACCCGCACATTTAATCGGCATAGGTGGTTGAGTAAATAAAATATTTCCCGACTCAACCTTTTGTAAAGTTTCCCATGTATATTCAACAACATCAACGGAATAATTGCAGCAAACACCATTTTTTCCCAGTGTTTCAGCTAAGCCGTCAATTTTATTAAAATCAAGTTGCAGCCCAGGGCATACCACTAGAAAATCGTAACTGATGATATCGCCAGATTTTAAGGTAACTTTATTATCTCTAGGTTGAAAGCTCCCTGCATAATCTTTTATCCAGGTCACACTTGGGTGGATTAAGTCGGCTTCATTTTTAGTCGCTTTTTTTAGTGTATATAAACCACCGCCAATAATGGTAAATCCTGGCTGATAATAATGTTTTTCAGAGGGTTCGATAATTGCAATATCAATCTCTGCGTTCTTTCGGCGCATATTATTTGCTGTAGAGACTCCTGCAGCACCTCCGCCAACAATAAGAATAGAATGGTGTTTTTCAGACATATTTCCTCGCTTGAATTTAGACTTGTAATGATTATTCTTTTTTAGTAGTAACAACACCTAGCAATGCCTTCGCCAAAAAATGAGACATAAGGAATGGGTACGGAATAAGGGAGATGGAAACAAATAATCATCCAATATTGCGAGTCTTTTTGTCCGTCTTCTGCGTTGTAGCAACCGTTACGTAGCCAGCTATGCGCCTGTTACTACGCCTTGAATACGAACAAAAATCCTGCCCAATATTGGACGATTATTTATTTCCAGCTCCCTAAGTTGAGCAACTGAGGCAGTATTTTTGTTCGTATTCAAGATGCACAAACAGGTGCATAGCAAGCTATGCGCCTGTTACCGCGCCTTGAAGGCAATCAAAAATACTGCGTCATAATTGCACAACTTATTCAATTCCCATTCCTAATCCATTTATTGATATGAAGCTAAAAATTACACTTCCATAAAAATCATAAAGCGGCAAAGGTATTGACCTAAAAGGAAATTTAAAGTGTCGACTGGACTAATGATACGCTCTAAGTCTGTTGTTTCCAAGCTTGATATCCGCCTGCAATGGACAAGATATTGGTGTAACCCATGTTTTGCAAGGCATTAGCGGATAAAGCAGAACGCTTCCCAGTAGCACAATAGACGATGATTGTGGCAGATTTGTCTGCAAGTTCCGGTATAGTATCAATTTTAAATTCCAGTACACCACGTGGTAACAAGATGGCCTGGTCTATATGACCCGCATTAAATTCATTTTCTTCTCTGACATCAACAATATTAACGGAGCTATTGCTTATAATATCGTTTGCTTTTTGCGGATCAATTTCAGTAATATTTTGTCTGACCTGATTAACAAGATCTTCCAGACTGGATGTCTGGCGTTTAGGGTCAGAACCTTCAGTACGTTGTTCAGCCGCCTGATTCGCAAGCTCTTCATCAATACCGCAATAGCGATTTGCAGGCACTGCCATATCAATTAACTTAGGTTTTGGTAAATTTAAATTTTCCATAATATCAAGAAATTCAGCTTTTGTTTTTCCTGCTAAACGAGGATTCTTAGTGCTTTCCTGAGCAATATTACTAATCCAGTAACCGTTATAATCATGCCCTGGGTAAACGACCGTTTCATCAGGTAACGTAAATAATCGTTGGGTAATACTGTCATATTGAGCTTCTGCACTACCGCCTTGAAAATCCGTGCGCCCGCAGCCACTAATTAATAAAGCATCGCCAGTAAAAACTCTGTCACGCCAAAGAAAAGAAGTACTTCCAGGCGTATGGCCTGGTGTCGCAATGACTTTGATACTCTCGTTATTGCCAAACTCGAATATATCACCATCCTGAATTTGAATATCGGCACTTCCTGCGCCACAAAGTGAACTGACAGCCGTTTTAGCACCTACTTTTTGTCTTAACTGGCCACTGGCAGTTACATGGTCGGCATGAACATGGGTTTCAAGTGAGTACTTTAAGCTCAGGTCATGCTCTTTTAATAAATCTAGGTACGTGTCGAGCTCAGTATCTACTGGGTCAATTAAAACAGCTTCTTTATTGTCTAAATCAGCAATTAAATAGGTATAAGTACAGCTTTCTGTATCAAATAGTTGTTTAAATAACATAAGGGCTAGCTCCTAAGGTAAGGGAGATGGAAACAAATAATCATCCAATATTGCTAGTCTTTTTGTCCGTCTTCTGCGTTGTAGCAACCGTTACGTAGCCAGCTATGCGCCTGTTACTACACCTTGAATACGAATAAAAATCCTGCCCAATATTGGACGATTATTTATTTCCAGCTCCCTAATGATGTGCGGTTCAGTACAATAAGTAAATAAAGAACCTGAAAAAAGAAGTGTCTATAATATAATAAAACTCTAATATTTGAAAATGTTTTTTTACTTATTTTGCTGGTATTTTTTCAATTTATCTACTTGTAGACTGTAGGGCGGAGTTTAGTCCGCATGTCTCGGAGGCTATTCAAAAATCGGGTAGTGACTTCTATTAGCTGTTAATGGAGGTTACTACCTCACATTGAGCGGGTATGGTTTTATATTTTTCGATTAACTTTTAATTTTAAA
>CAZLLL010000433.1:0-3476 GCA_964560255.1 uncultured Methylomonas sp. | reverse complement strand
TTTGGTACTGGATTTCAAATGCCTGAAGGCTATATCCCACCTAAAACCTGACTTAAGCTATTGTAGAGCGGACTTCAGTCCGCTTTTTATATGTCCGTAAATGCTAATATACTGCAAAATTTATTATTGGAGCTAAATAGCTCTTCTACAGATATTCAAGCTTCTGCAATAATCTCTAGCGAAGGCTTAATCATGGCCGCCCTGATAGATAAAAAACTTGATGAAGATCAGGTTGCAGCCATGACAACGGCTGTCTCAGCTCAAGCACAACGAATTGTCCGAGAAGTTCAACTTGGCAAATTAACCCAGGTTTTAATCAAAGGACAAAAGGGATACGCGCTAATTATTTCTGCAGGCAAATACGCAGTATTAACTATCATGCTTAATAAAAATGCTCAATTAGGCCTTAGTTTCCTACACTGCGAACGGATAGCAAAAAAAATTGCAGCAACAGGCATTACCAAAACTAGCCCTCGTCATGGGTTAATTTATCTTGGTAAGAGCAAAAATGCACATTAATTAATAAGTAATAACAAGACAAGACAAGCTACTCACCTCACTTCTGTAGACAATCCCTGCATAATATCATGAGCTAAATAGGGGCCATGAAAAATCAGTCCACTATATATTTGCACCAGACTCGCACCTGCATCAAGTTTCTCCTGCGCATCGCTGTGGTTCATAATGCCACCTACTGCGATAATAGGAACCTTTCCTTGTAACTCATCGGCTAATTGCTGAACAACATAAGTTGATTTTTGTTTAAGGGGTGTGCCACTTAAGCCTCCTGTTTCGTCCGCTAAAAGATCATCTTGTACAACACCACGCTCAAGAGTTGTATTTGTCGCAACCACACCATCTATTGAAAACTCAGTTAATAAGCCAGCAATATGCTGAATCTCTTCATCAATTAAATCCGGTGCTATTTTAACCACAATAGGCGTGTATTTATTATACTCACGCTGCAATCGCTGTTGTTCTTCTTTTAATTCAGAGAGTAACCTCTTAATTTCATCGCCTTGTTGCAATTGGCGTAAATTTTTAGTGTTCGGTGAAGAAATGTTAATTGTTATATAGCTAGCAGCCAGATAAGCTTTACGTAAACAAATTAAATAATCTTCACTTGCCTTGTCTATCGGGGTATCAAAATTTTTTCCTATATTGATACCTAGTACACCTTTATATTCGCTCTGTTCTACCCGCTTTAGTAAATAATCTACGCCTTGATTATTAAACCCCATACGATTAATAATGGCTTGATGACTGGGTAATCTAAATAGGCGAGGCTTGGGGTTACCTGGCTGAGGACGCGGTGTCACTGTGCCAATTTCTATAGCACCAAAGCCTAAAGCGGTTAGAGCATCTATATAATCACCATTTTTATCTAAACCTGCCGCTAAACCAACTGGATTATCGAAGTTTAAGCCCATTACCGTCAGTGGTTCAGAAATTATTTCAGGGTTAAATAGCTTATCCAGGCCGCAATCATGTGAGAGTTTTAGTAATTTTAAAGTCAAATAATGCGACGTTTCTGCATCCAGTTTAAATAGTAGTGGTTTTACTAACGGATAATAATTCATGGCATATAGACCTAATGGGTAGCAGATAATTGATAAGGCACTGGGTTTACCGTTGTCGTTGCCTGACGGGTAACTAATTCAAATAACAATTGTGCTGATGCTGGCCCCATGGCAAAGCCGTTTCTAAAATGTCCGGCATTAATCGCCAGATTATTGATTTCTGGGTGTATATCAATATAAGGGATGCCTTGCTGAGTACCTGGACGTAATCCTGCCCAATGATGAATAATGGGAGCAGACTTTAAAGCAGGGAGTAGATTTCTGGCAAATATTGCTAAGGATTGTTTTGCTTGCTCGGATGTTGTTTTATCAAAAGCAGTACTTTCAACTGTACTTCCACATAAAACTTTCCCATCGCGACGAGGAATTAAATATCGGTCATTTTCTAATACCATTGTATCAAGGGTTTTAACTGGAGCATCAAATATCAACATTTGCCCTTTGACCGGAAAAATATCTGGCTGTACTCCAGTATTATGACCAAAGAGCTGTATCCATAAATCTGTCGTCCAGGCACCCGCGCTGATAATTAGCTGATTTACTGTAAAAGTTTCTGTATCACTGGCTATTGCAGTAATACGACACTTATTGAGTGTCACTTTTTCTATCTGACAATTTTCTATAATTCTGACACCACGCAGGATCAAATCCTGTTTAAGTGCTTTCAGTAGGCGTGGGTTTCTTGCCTGGGCGATGCCTGGCAAATATAGAGATGACTTATTTAAATGCGGAAAGTCAGTTTGTTGCTTTTGAGTTGCCGAACAATGTTTAACTGAATGAGTATCACACCAGTCTTGTGCTTTGCTCAAATCAGCAAGTCTGGTCATCAATAAGCCACTGATGGTATACTCAGGATCGAGCCCTGTCGATTCTATTAATGCCCGTGTTAATTCTGGATATGCTGCAATACTTGGCATTACCAGCTGGCTAATGGCATCTGCCTGATGCCAGGGATATAAAGGTAATAAAATACCACCGCCTGCCCAGGATGCTTCCTGCCCGATACCACCCCTATCTATAATGGTCACATTTGCTCCCGCCTGAGAAAACAATCGTGCATTTAACAAACCGCTAACACCACCACCAACAATAGTTATATCGGGAATAGAATGCATAAAAACAGACCCTAAAAAGGTAAATATCTAACGCCTCTCATTAAATTTCCTTCTTCCTTACAAAAGGACTGGGAGGAACAATGACAGATGCATAAATGGTTACAAAAAAGTAACTGACTATTATACTGTGCGTAGTGATCGTTGAGCAGGGTTAAGATATTATTTTTTCTAGCGATAGGTTTGGACTGGGGCATCCAAACCAATAATAAATTTCACTACCGTACACTTTTTTTTTCCTTACAATAAGGATTTTCCCAATAAAGTGAGCCAGAATGGAGCACGTGCATCACCCTAGTACCTCGCCTCTTAAGTAACCAATAATAAATAAATATTTAATTAGTTTAAAACAACTACTTACTTAGATTTAAAATATCGCTTATTTAGAGGGTGAGGTACTAGGCAGTTGAAGTTCTCAGTAATTATATGCGTAACTCAGGTGATAGACCAAACAACAGGTCCATTACGGCTCTTAATAAACATGGGCACTCAGCACACTTTAATCAGGATCAATATACTCCTGATAGAAATGTTGGGAGCGTAGAAGTCGCGGAATGGACAATTGATCTTAGTGACCAGTCACCAAGTAATGATTAAAGTACAAACTGAATACTCTAAGTATCTGTATTTGACGTAAAAAGCGTCACATTTTTTGCGAAGCAAAAAAATGCGTCCCTTTTTACGTCAAGTGATGCGGGCGTTATATGCTGGGAGTGCTATTGGTTTTTAGGCTACCAACTTAAGACGGGATCGTGTCAAGTTAAATCCAGAACTTTGGAATCGA
>CAZLLL010000432.1:0-3498 GCA_964560255.1 uncultured Methylomonas sp. | reverse complement strand
CTTTTCTGCCCACCCTACTTAGGGAGATGGAAACAAATAATCATCCAATATTGCTGGTCTTTTTGTCCGTCTTCTGCGTTGTAGTAACCGTTACGTAGCTTGCTATGCGCCGGTTACTACGCCTTGAATACGAACAAAAATCCTGCCCAATACTGGACGATTATTTATTTCCAGCTCCCTAAGTTGGTAGCAGAAACTTTGAATATTGATGACAGTTGTTAGATCATCATTTAAGCTAGGGATAGGGGTTCGCTTAAAAAAATAGTTTTTATTATTAAAAAACTTTCAATTAATTTTTTTGCATTGTCAGGTGGCGTAGTTTTAAAAATTTTATGACAACTTTTTAGGTAATTAGAAATTATTTTTATATTTGCTTTGTTGCCTTGAAATGCAGTGTGGGCATTTGCTAAAAAAACACGTCCAAGTGGATCTTTTTGTAAAAAATGTAACATAATAACTATTTCCCATATGTTTATAAAGTTATTCTACACCTTTGTAAATTAAAATTTCTACAAATATTTTTATGATACTTGAATATCGAATTCCTGCAAAAAAAGACCTAATATCTCCGTTATATCAGGCCTTCACAATACATCCTTGAAAATAGGGGCTACCAACTTAATACGGGACAACTCCTTTACAAAATAAGGGAGCTGGAAATAAATAATCGTCCAATATTGGACGATTATTTATTTCCAGCTCCCTAATTGCACAACTTATTTGATTCCCATTCCTTAATGTGACAAAGGCTCTGAAAGTAATAAACTTTAAGTGTTCTCCCTCAATACCTTCGCCAATTTTGATTTATGCCAAAAACATCAATTTTTGATCTATGTAAATCAATAGATTACATGTTGATGAATTTGACAAAATGAAAATATTTTCACTTTGGCGAAGGTATTGCTCCCTAACATGCAATATTTAATCTCAAAGGTATACCCTTTTTTATGCAATTCTCCACTAGCTGCTCGCCTTTTATCCCTGCAAATAATAGCGTCAACCGCGTAATGCGCCACGTATTATATGCTTTGATCCCTGCTCTAGGCACCCTGTGCTGGTTGTTTGGATACAGCATCCTTATACAGCTACTCCTTACCTGTAGTACAGCATTATTAGTCGAAGCCGCTTGCCTCTGGCTAAGAAAACGCCCTATTAAAGCCCATTTATTCGATCTAAGTGCCCTTATTAGCGCAGTATTACTTGCTTTCGCTATCCCAACCCTCGCACCTTGGTGGATAGCCGTCAGCGGAACACTGTTTGCGATGACTATCGGCAAGCACGTCTACGGCGGACTCGGCTATAATCCCTTCAACCCTGCAATGGTAGGCTATGTATTTTTATTGATCTCTTTCCCGTTACAAATGACACTCTGGCAAGCTCCATTGGTTTCTCTATCACTCATAGATACCCTGAATATTATTCTGGCAAGCGTACCGCTTATAGATGGCCTGAGTAGTGCAACACTTTTAGACAGTGTTAAAACACAGTTAAGCACAGGTTTATTGCTCACAGAGATAAAGGCTACACCACAAATCACGGCTATCGCCAATAATGGTTTACAGTTTGTCGCTCCAGCCTATTTAGCAGGCGGTCTATGGCTACTCTACAAAAAAATCATCAGTTGGCATATTCCTGTTGCGGTGATATTCGGCTTATGTCTACCGGCGGCTCTGGCTCATTTTATTGATGCAACAGAATATAGCTCTGCTCTCTTTCATTTAATCTCAGGTGCGACAATATGTGCAGTCTTTTTTATTGCAACCGATCCAGTCTCTGCTACGACGAGTAATAAAGCCCGGCTATACTATGGTGCAATGATAGGTTGCCTGATATATATTATTCGCACCTGGGGTGGCTATCCGGATGGCGTTGCTTTTGCGATATTATTAGCCAATCTTACTGCACCGAGTATTGATTTTTACACACGGCCTAAAGTTGCCAATAAGACAATATGATCCTTTCACCTCCACTCACTGCTGCCATTCGAGTTGGCCTGTTTTCATTTATTATCGTCGGTTTAGTCACACTGGTTTTTCATGCCAGTAAAGATAAGATTGCCGAAAATGAACGATTAGCCTTATTGCACAGTCTACAAAGTGTTTTAAGCCAAAATAGTTATGATAATGATTTAGCCAATGATGTAATACAAATACAGGAATACACTATTTATCGTGCAAGAAAAACAGGAAAACCCGTTGCTGCCATTATTAAAACGACCACAGCACAGGGTTATAATGGGGATATTGAGTTACTGCTTGCCATTAATACTGTGCAAAAAATCATTGGCGTTCGGGTACTTAAGCATAGGGAAACACCTGGATTAGGCGATAAAATAGAATTAAAAAAATCTGCCTGGATTTTAAATTTTGCGCAAAAATCTCTGGCAGATCATGATTTATCCTTATGGGCAGTTAAGAGGGATGGAGGGATATTTGACCAGTTTACCGGAGCAACCATTACTCCCCGCGCCATTGTTAATGAAGTTAAAAAAACAGCACTCTTTTTTCAGGATAATCAAACAGCGATCTTTAAAATAAGGGAGCTGGAAATAAATAATCGTCCAATATTGGGCAGGATTTTTGTTCGTATTCAAGGCGTAGTAACAGGCGCATAGCTGGCTACGTAACTGTTGCTACAACGCAGAAGACGGACAAAAAGACTCGCAATATTGGATGATTATTTGTTTCCATCTCCCTAAGAGCGGGTATCCCTAAGGAATGGGCACGAAATAAGTAACCGTAATGAATATCATAAATCAAGACCCATGAACCTAAACTACAAAAAAATCCTAAGCAATGGTCTATGGCGTAACAATCAAGCACTGGTTGCATTACTGGGTCTATGCCCCTTATTAGCCGTTAGCAATACGGTGATTAATAGTTTAGGTCTCGGCATAGCCACCACCCTGACGCTAGTTTTATCCAATGCTTTAATCTCTGGCTGTCGCCAGTATATTTTGCCAGAAATAAGATTACCCCTATTTGTGTTGATGATTGCCGGTATAGTTACCATCATTGAACTGATTATGAATGCATGGTTTTATCAGCTTTATAAAATCCTGGGTATTTTTATTCCTCTAATCGTCACCAATTGCGCGATTATTGGACGTGCTGAAATGTTTGCCTCTAAAAATAGCGTTATGCCTAGTATATTAGACGGCTTAGCAATGGGCTTAGGCTTTAGTATCGCATTATTATTACTAGGTGCTATTAGAGAAATACTGGGTATGGGCACCCTATTTTCTCAAGCTGATATATTGTTTGGGGAAAGTGCAAAAAAGTGGCAAATCAATATCTTTGAAGATTATTCGGGTATGTTATTAGCTTTGTTACCACCCGGCGCATTTATAGTCTTAGGTTTATTGATTGCATTAAAAAATACCTTTGACCATAAAACAATCACATCGGCGACCACGTTTAAAACACAGAAGACGGACAAAAAGGATGAAGTGTTGTAACCGTTCAGTTCCCCTCTTTATCAAGGAGGAGTTAGGGCACG
>CAZLLL010000431.1:0-3505 GCA_964560255.1 uncultured Methylomonas sp. | reverse complement strand
GGACAAAAAGACTAGCAATATTGGATGATTATTTGTTTCCAGCTCCCTAAGTTGGTAGCCCATTTATTGTAACCGTTCAGTTCTCCTCCTTATCAAGGAGGGGTTATTAGAAAAAGGCTCCTCAACTCCCATTTTACAAAAGGGGATTTGCACTGTTTCCGTTTATTCGGTAATAGGCAGGGCTAGCGGCGGACTGAAGTCCGCTCTACAGAGTTTTTTTAATGATACTTTAGCAAATCTGCAAGGTGATGAGATTCATCGCTGACGCGTTCTTCAATCAGTTTACTGAAATACAGCCCAGCGATGGCAATCACCATACCGGCCATGGTCGGTATGGTTGCTTTGGATACCCCCGCTGCCATGGCACGGGCATTCCCTGTGCCTGTGACTGCCATTACATCAAATACATCAATCATTCCTGTCACCGTGCCTAACAGACCTAATAGAGGGCATAAGGAAATCAGTACTTTAATACTCGAAACGCTACGGTTCATTTTCATGAGCACTTCAGAAATGAGTTGCTGGCGTATAAATAAAGCATACGCCGATGTTTTATCATCACGTTGATTCCAGTGTTCAAGGCAGCGAGTACGAAGCTCTGGATAGTTTTGTTTAAAAAAAATCAGCCGTTCAATAATCAGGCACCATAAGCAAATAGCAACGCCTAATATAAGCCATAAAACATCACCACCCGAATAAAGAAAATTGCGAATATCGTCTATAAATGCCATTATTTTCCTGCACGGCGGCTCATAATGCCCGCACTTTGTTCATCTAAAATCTGGACTAGTGATTTGCTACGTGAGGCGACTAAATTATGTAAAAACAATAAAGGAATGGCGACACATAGACCTAGCATCGTAGTGACCAGAGCTTGAGATATGCCATCAGCCATCAGTTTAGGGTCGCCCGTACCAAATAAGCTGATGGATTGAAAAGTCGCTATCATACCTGTTACCGTGCCTAGTAAGCCTAATAATGGTGCAACGGCAGCAAATAGCTTAATCATCGACAATCCTTTTTCCAGACTAGGCACTTCGCGAGTAATGGCTTCATCCAGTATTAGCTCCAGAGTCGCTGTATCTTCTGCAGTATTTTTCTCAGTGGCCGATAATACGCGACCTAAAGGATTATTATCAGACGCTGTTTCAGCGTGCATTTGCTGCTTCATTTTATGGCCTGTGACCGCGAGTATAATTAACCGTAGTATGGCATACAGAAAACCTATCGCACCTAAAGCCAGGATAATATAACCAACCACGCCACCCTGTTGAATACGCTCTTGCGTATCGGGCGTTTGAATCAGCATACTGAGCATTACGCCGCGTGTTGGATCAACTGCAATCGGAGCCAAACCCGAAGTATCATTGCTAAATGACTCCAGTAAATCCAGGTATTTGCTTGCTGGCTGACGCGCTAAACTGACCAGGATTTTTGTTTCAGGCGAGTAACGTAAATAGCTGTTGTTAGCAATCGCATTAAATGATCCGATACGGATGATGTCTGCCTCTTGTCTGTTACCGTCAGCCAGTTGAATTTCGCGCTTAAAACGGACCACTTTTCCTGATTCAGTCATTTCCTGCTGTAAGGTGAACCATAAGTTTTCCAGCTGGTCTATCGTCGGCAGGGCTTTGTTTTCGATCATGCTGTCCAGTTGTTCAGCACGGTCAGGAAATTGAGCAGAGACCATTGAATTGATTAAATCGGCTCTTAAGTCCCCCGCTGCCTGTCGGGCAACACCAAATAGCTCTCCCAGTTCACCACTGCGCTCTTTCAACTGTGCTGCAAATTTAGTCAGTAATTCTTCATTACTTTCCAGCTGTTCTTTTAATTGGCTACTCAGTCTTTCCTGCTTAGCCAGTTCAGCCTGAGCCGATTTTAATAGCTGTTGCTGAGTTTGCTTTTCCGTCAGAAATTCTGCTTCACGCACTTTGTTAATTTTGCGTTCGTTGATTTGTCTTTGTTTAACATCAAGTAATAATTGGTCCAGATTTTGATACCCAGCCCATGCACTATTTGAGAGTATAAAGGTGAGCAAAATACTGATCATGAATCTCATTGTACAGCTCCTGCTGCGGTCGTCACCGGCAAGGTTAATAAATCAGGTGCTGTTTCTTTGCGCGCTATACGTAAACCCTGACGTATAGCGTTACGATATTCAGTAGGCAGTGTTTCCCAGTGTTTCTCTGTATTATTCCAGAACCCAGTCTCACTACCATCCAGGCGTTGATAGTACAGGGCAACACGCCCCAGACGTAAAAAGTCTACCGAGCTGATTTTGCCTTCAAGTTCTAAATTGGCACGATAAGCTTCAATGGTATTACCGTAATCATTTTCTATTTGATAAGCCTCAATCAGACGACGAAATTTTTCTGCGTTAGTGACATCTGCGCGAGTCATCATTTCTTTTAAGCTGTTAATGCGTTGCCGACGCTCTTCAGGTAAAAATGGTACGTCTAGCTGGACAAACTGTTCAAGACTCTGTTGCATATTGAGTATCAATGGCACAATTTCACGCTGCGTAGTTTCAATCTGCTCTAATTGCTGTGTGAAAGAGGCTTTTTCTGCTTCCTGAGAATCCAGTAAGGCTTGCAAATGATTATTATAAGTCAGTAATGTTTTGCTTTGCCTTCTCGCAGAACGATATTGTTCTAACATCTTGCGAGTACGGTCATCCAGACTGTCAATCGTCTTTTGTGATTTTATCGCACTTTTCTGAATAGAATTTTCAGTCTGAATTGTTTTAGCCAAGGTATCAGCTGAAAGGGGCTGTATGGCTAAGTTTAATAACGTGGATGCAAGTAGTACTTGAACTTTACGAGGTAAAAAATGCATATAAATAATGATTGACTACTATTGAAAAATTGCTGAAACTTTACCACAGCTGAAATAAATTTCAATGTGTCATATGACCTACTTTTTGCAGATCCAGGTTTTGCCGCTGACTGTAGAGAAAGGTAACGGCTGCTGGACGAGGTATTCGCCCCGTCCATAACGTTTATAATAGAGTTGTTCTTGTGAATAAATATATAAAACTTATTTAAAATCAATTTATTACAACAATCTATTTGTTAAGATCCCAAGTAAAATACAGTTTTATCCGTTTTTTCAAAAAATGAAGCACACTAAAAAAATATAACATACTAATTATTAATGAATATTCACAAGAACAATTCTAATGACTAACACAATGAACCTAAGGAATGGGAATTGAATAAGTTGTGCAATTATGACGCAGTATTTTTGTTTGCCTTCAAGGCGCGGTAACAGGCGCATAGCTAGCGACGTAACTGTTTGTGCAACACCGAAGACAGACAAAAAGACAAGCAAGGTGGGTGAGTGTTACGAGTGACCTTACACCAATAGACGCGATATCCATTCTATTTGTATCAGTTATACACCCTATATGGCCAATATACCTCACGCCAGAAACGTTTGAAACGGGGTGAATACCTAGGCTGTCGAAGCCCCATACCCTATATTGTAGAGTTCGTTTAAATTCAAT
>CAZLLL010000430.1:0-3517 GCA_964560255.1 uncultured Methylomonas sp. | reverse complement strand
AACACCCCGTTTCAAACGTTTATAATTTGAGTGCAACAAGAAGTATCGTTTAATCAATACCTTCGCCAGTTTTGATTTGTGCCAAAAATACCAAATTTCGACCCATGTAAATCAATAGCTTACACGTCGATGAATTTGACAAAATAAGAATATTTTCACTTTGGCGGAGGTATTGTTAATAGGATGAACTATAAGCGTTATGGACGGGATAAAAATCCCGTCCAGCGTAGCCATGGAATTGTTTTTGATCCGCATCTAAGGAACGTGCACGAAATAAGTTGGGCAACTGGCTTGTCTTTTTATCCGTCTTCAGCGTTGTATAAATAGTTACGTAGCTAGCTATGCGCCTATTTATACGCCTTGAATACGAATAAAAATGCTGCGCCAGTTGCCCAACTTATTTCGTGCGCATTCATAACGAAAAAATAGCTGCATAGTGGCGAAGGTATTGTTGAGGGCTATTTTAGTTCAAGAATAGCAAATTAGAATATGACTGCTATTAAGTGAAAACAATAGCTCATAAAACTACAGCGCTAACCAGTCTCGCGCATGTAAAAAACCTTTATACAATTCTGCTTCCTGGCTATTATCTTCTGGGCTCCAGTCATATTTCCAGTGCACGACAGGTGGTAGAGACATTAAGATGGACTCTGTTCGCCCACCTGACTGCAAACCAAATAAGGTTCCGCGATCATAAAGCAGATTAAACTCCACATACCGTCCACGACGATACAGCTGAAAATTGCGCTCACGTTCTCCATAAGCGATTGCTTTGCGTTTTTGTACGATGGGTAAATAGGCTTTTAAGTAATGTTCGCCAACGCTTTGCATAAAGGCAAAACTTTGCTCAAAGCCTGGCTTATTTAAATCATCAAAAAATAAACCACCTACCCCCCGCGTTTCATTGCGATGCTTTAGATAAAAATATTCATCACACCACTTTTTATACTTTGCATATACCTCTTTGCCAAACGGATCACAAGCAGCTTTTGCCGTTTTATGCCAAGTGATCGCATCTTCTTTAAAAGCGTAAAAAGGGGTTAAGTCAAACCCGCCACCAAACCACCAGATAGGATCCTCTCCTTCTTTTTCGGCGATAAAAAAACGCACATTTGCATGGGATGTTGGGATGTAGGGATTATGTGGATGTATTACCAAGGATACGCCCATTGCCTGAAAATCTCGCCCTTCTAATTCGGGACGTTTTGCTGTCGCAGAAGGAGGGAGTTTATGTCCGTACACATGTGAAAAATTAACCCCTGCTTGTTCAAAAACCTTACCGTTAGTTAATACTCTTGAGCGTCCACCCCCTCCTTCCTCGCGATCCCAAGAATCTTCGGCAAAAGCAGCACCGCCATCTTCGCTTTGTAATCCTGCACAAATACTATTCTGCAGACCTAACAAGAAAGCTTTTACTTGTTCTATTTGGTGCTGACTGGGGTGAGTTTGATTAAGCTGTGTCATATTTTCATTTTCTCCTTAATGTGTATTTCTACGTACAAAGAAAGTAAAATTGTCATTCAGTTTATATATTAAAAAAATGAATTCACAAAAAGATACCTTATACGCGAGTCCGCTGGGTCATATTGATGGCTTTCAGTTCGATAGCAGTGTCGCTGATGTTTTTCCGGATATGATACAGCGCTCTGTCCCTGGATATAGTGCTATTATTTCTGCCATCGGCTTGCTAGCCAGCCGCTTTGCTCAAGCAGATAGCGTGTGCTATGACCTGGGATGTTCATTAGGCGCTGCGACCCTATCCATGCGCCATAAAATTTCCGCAAACAACTGTAAAATAATTGCGGTGGATAATTCTGCTGCGATGCTATCGCGTTGCCGAAATATTATAGCAAGAGATACTGCAATCATTCCAGTTGATCTGGTTTGTAGTGATATTCAGGCGATAGAAATACAGAATGCCTCGGTGGTTGTGCTGAATTTCACTTTACAATTTATTCCTTTAACTGACCGTAATGCTTTTATAAAAAAAATTTACCAGGGTCTACGTCCCAATGGCATTTTAATTCTATCAGAAAAGCTAATGTTTGCTGATGCACGCCAACAAACTTTGCAAACCGAGATGCACCATTCCTTTAAAAAAGCGAATGGTTACAGTGATATGGAAATTTGTCAGAAACGTGCCTCACTGGAAAATATTTTAATTCCGGAAACATTTACTCAACATAAAAATAGACTATTACAATCGGGCTTTGATAATGCCGAGGTCTGGTTTCAATATTTTAATTTTGCTTCCTTAATTGCACTTAAATAATTTACGATTCACCACAATGATTAACTACCAGCCACTCTATGAGCTTCTTCATGAAAGAAATGCGGCACACTGGAGTGCTATTTTACCGAAGCAAATTCAGCAGAAACTGAATCCTGATGCACATGGTAATTATACTCTATGGAATAACGCTGTAGAGCAATTGCCTATTCCACAAAAATTTAGTCGGCAGCTGAATAAAGAAGAATTCATAATTGGTCAGGCCAGTGAATTATCACCGCAACAGTGGCAACAGCTTGATATGGGTTTAAAAAATCTCTTCCCATGGCGCAAAGGCCCTTATCATTTATTTGGGATTCACCTTGATACCGAATGGCGTTCGGACTGGAAGTGGGAGCGTATCAAAGAACATATCACTTCCCTAGATAACCGTCTGGTGTTAGATGTGGGCTGCGGTAATGGCTATCATTGCTGGCGTATGTTGGGCGCAGGTGCTCAAATGGTGATCGGAGTTGATCCTGTGCAGTTGCATGTCTTGCAGTTTCATGCCATCCGCCGTTTATACGGGGAAGTGCCCATATATGTTTTACCTTTAACTCTGGAAGAAATCCCTGAAAAAACCAGTATTTTTGACACGGTATTTTCTATGGGGGTGCTTTACCACCGCCGGTCGCCAATAGATCATTTAATGGATTTGCGGCATTGTTTACGTAGTGGTGGTGAATTAGTTCTGGAAACATTGGTAATTGAAGGTAAACAGGGGGAGGTTTTAGTTCCAGAAGAGCGTTATGCGCGGATGCGCAATGTCTGGTTTTTACCGAGTTGTGATACTTTAATGGGCTGGATGAAACGCTGTGGTTTTAAAAATATTCGTGTAGTTGATATTAACCAGACCAGTATGCAGGAGCAACGTGCTACCCCCTGGATGACATTTAATTCTCTGCAAGATTTTTTAGATCCAGATAACCCCGACTTGACCATTGAAGGCCACCCAGCGCCTAAGAGGGCAACAATTATTGCGACAATTGGGCACCTTTAATATTCCTATAAAAAAGTATTTACACTTTTGAATATCATGAAATAAAGACCAGGTTATGTCCCGTTTTATGTAGGTAGCTCACTTTATAATGCTCAAAGGAGTACAAAAACAAGTTTTTGTACGTTTTAAAAACAGGCAAAAACTTGTTTTTGCACTCCGACTTAGCAATACTTTCAGAGTTTCAGTACCTAGGAATAAGGGAGCTGGAAATAAATAATCGTCCAATATTAGGCAGGATTTTTGTTCGT
>CAZLLL010000429.1:0-3518 GCA_964560255.1 uncultured Methylomonas sp. | reverse complement strand
AATAAAATACGGATTATTTATTATATTGCTATTTATACGTGATATTTTGCGGTTTATTTATATTATTAAGAGGAAAAAATAAACCTTTAAATCATGTTGAAAAAATTGGGCTTATATACCTGATTCAGCCATAATTTCTCAGCATATTGTGTGTATGCCTGAGTGGAGTATAACTTGCCTATTACAGGCAATTAATTTACTACCTTTAGCCGCTGTTGATTTTTTGCAAAATATAATCTTTCTTCTACTGATGCAATGATTAATGCAATTTTTCTTGTTTTATCCGTTATATAGAGTAGATTACCCACTCCGTTCTTCTATTTTTTATTGATTTATTTATGTACAAATACGACGGCCTGCTAATTCATCAAGAGTATGATGAGCATGGCCTAATAGAAATTGTCGAAACCGATGGTGTACGCGCTTTGCATTTTGGTACTGATCCTAGGCAAAGCAGTATGCTACTTAACGCTCCAAATGAATTACATTCAAAATATGTCAGAGCAATGATGGCTTGGCTATTATTTAAAGATCACCCGAATAATGTGTTGATGATAGGTGTAGGCGGTGGCTTGTTAAGTAAATACCTGCTCAATCAATTTCCTGAGTGTCAGATAAAAGCGGTCGAATTTCGTCAGGCTATTATCAAAATTGCCCGCCGTTATTTTGCCTTACCACTTGATCCCCGCTTAAAGGTAAAAATAGGTGATGGAGCATATTATATCAAACAGAAAAGTCAGAACATGACACGGCAATATGATTTAATTATGATAGATGCGTTTGATGATAAAGGTATGGCTGATACGATGCAAGGTATGAATCTGTTTTCTGCCTGTAAAGAATTGCTAACAGAAAAAGGGGTATTAATCATCAATCTTTGGGGCACTCATAATGATTTATTTAGGCAATTGAGCAGGGAGATGGAGGCAATTTTTAGTGGCAAATTATTGTTTTTGCCTGTACGTGGGCGAGGCAATGTGATTGCTATCGCTTTTGCAGACGAGGTGAATGTTTTCTCAATGAAGGCATTAAGAGCCCGAGCCAAACAATTAGATGAGCAATATCAGATAGAATTTATCGATTTTATTAAAGATATTAAAAGAAATAATGGTAGTGTATTAAAACGAGTGATAAAAGCATGAATATTCTAGATGCCAAACATATATTTTCTTACCGAAAATATTGGGCACAACGTTTCGGTACGGCAAATGAATTGCCTATGAGTCAAACAGAAATGGATATTCTAGGCTGGGATAGTTGTGATGTTATTTTAGTGACTGGAGATGCCTATATAGACCACCCCAGCTTCGGCATGGCGCTTATTGGCCGCGTACTGGAAGCTCAGGGATTTCGCGTTGGCATTATTTCCCAGCCTGATTGGCAAAGTAGCGATGATTTTGCCTGCCTGGGTCGGCCTAATTTATTCTTTGGTGTGACCGGTGGCAATATGGATTCCATGGTTAACCGTTACACATCGGATAAGAAAATTCGTTCTAATGATGCCTACACTGCAAACGGAGAAGGTGGCAAGCGACCCGATAGAGCAGTCAATGTTTATTCACATCGCTGTCGTGAAGCTTATAACGATGTGCCGATTATTATTGGTGGTATTGAAGCCAGTCTTAGGCGTATTGCACATTATGATTACTGGTCTGATAAAGTCAGAAAGTCAGTGTTACTTGACTCCAAAGCAGATATGCTGGTGTACGGAAATGCCGAACGACAAATCACTGAAATTGCCCATCGCCTAGCGGCGGGTGAAATAATCTCTGATTTAAAAGGCATACGCGGTACAGTACATTTTGTAAAACAAGTCCCCGCAGGCTGGGCCATCAAAGATTCATCTGATTTAGATACGCCAGGCAAGGTGATCAAGCCCAAAAGTCCTTATCTAATGGAAGAGCAAAGTGTTTGTACTGATAAACAAGCAGAAGCGCAACAAAAAGCACCCGAAAGTTCAAAAATCAGTAACAAGCAACGTGCAAAGACGGTGATACGTTTACCTGATTTTGATACGGTAAAAGATGATCCGATACAATATGCCCATGCATCACGTGTCATGCATGGCGAAACCAATCCAGGTAATGCGCGGCCCTTATTACAAAAGCATATGCAGCGCTATATCTGGGTGAACCCCCCCCCAATGCCACTCACTACGAGCGAAATGGATGGCGTATTTGACTTATCTTATTCGCGCTTGCCGCATACAACCTATGGTAAAGCAAATATTCCTGCGTTTGAAATGATACAGCACTCGGTGAATATCATGCGCGGCTGCTTTGGTGGCTGCTCATTTTGCTCTATTACCGAGCATGAAGGGCGTATTATTCAAAGTCGCTCGGAAGATTCAATTATAAAAGAAATTGAAGCGATCAGAGATACTTCACCTGATTTTACCGGGCATATATCTGATTTAGGTGGGCCAACGGCTAATATGTACCGGCTGGCCTGTAAAGATGAAAAGATAGAAGCGGCTTGTCGTTTGCCCTCTTGTGTTTTTCCAGGTATATGCGAAAACCTGAATACTGACCATAGCCCTTTAATTAAGCTATATAGACGAGCAAGAGCCTTAAAAGGCATTAAAAAGATATTTATTGCCTCAGGTCTGCGCTATGACCTCGCTATTGAATCACCCGAATATGTTAAAGAACTGGTGACTCACCATGTGGGGGGGTATCTGAAAATTGCCCCAGAACATACCGAACAAGGGCCTTTATCCAAGATGATGAAGCCCGGTATGGGGGCGTATGACCGCTTTAAACAAATGTTTGATAAATATTCCAAAGAAGCGGGCAAGGAGCAATATCTTATCCCTTATTTTATTGCCGCACATCCTGGGACTGAGGATAACGATATGCTGAATCTCGCTTTATGGTTAAAGCGTCATGGTTTTCGCGCGGATCAGGTGCAGGCTTTTTTGCCATCACCGATGTCGATTGCGACGGCCATGTATCATTCAGGTAAAGATACCCTACGCAAAGTCAGTCGTCAAAAAGCATCTGATATGCCTATTCCGAAAGGGATTAAACAGCGCCGTTTGCATAAGGCTTTATTACGCTATCATGATTCCAAAAACTGGCCATTGATACGGGAAGCGTTAAAAAATATGGGGCGTGCTGACTTGATAGGTAATGGCAAGCAGCAGCTTATTCCCGCATGGCAACCCAAAGAGGGTGGTAAAGACGATAGAATAAAAGGCAAGGGAAAAATCTTTAGAACCCAGCGTACTGAAAATAATAGGCGTGGTGTTCCCGCGAAAAGGCGACATAAAAAATGAAATAATAGATATTGTTTGTGCGTAGAGTGCGGCTTCAACTCGTCAGTTGACTAAATTTATGTTTATTGATGAACTGAAACCACGTGCTACATCTCGTTAGTTATATGTTGGTGTAGACAGCTGATGAATAATATCTAATAAAACTCTTTTCAAACCTTAAATAAGCGACTATAATACTCGCTCTTAGGCTGGTGTAGCTCAATCGGTAGAGCAGCTGATTTGTAATCAGCAGGTCGCGGGT
>CAZLLL010000428.1:0-3518 GCA_964560255.1 uncultured Methylomonas sp. | reverse complement strand
GGTGGGCAATCTTTTCTGCCCACCGAGGTTCAACTTGATGGTGGGCAAAAAAAAAACTGCCCACCCTACTTATTTTGCAAAGGAGTTGTCCCGTATTAAGTTGGTAGCCAAATTTTTATAATAAAAATAGGAAGTAAATTCCAGAGTTCTCCCTCTACACTGAGTATTGAAGTAACCGTTCAGATTCTCCCTTGAAAAATGGGAGTCGAGGAATATTTATTCTAATAAACCCCGCCTGCCTCCTCCTTGATAAGGAATGGGCACGAAATAAGGAAGGGGCTAAACGATTACTTATTCAATAATATTTTGCTCTTGTAGCGATAAATAGATCTGCTCTAAAATCATTTTGTCAGTATCATAGCTTAAATCACACGCTATATTGGCTGTACATAGACAAATTAAACCCGCCTGTTTTACTACAGCGATTGCGTCTTCTACATGACTCAAGTGATTACTTAAAATAGTGGCTGCATGACCACTATCAAACAACCTTCTTTCTAGCTTATAGGCTAGCTGATCGCTATGAGTTCCTGTTAAGGCAATAGAGACTGCTTTTTGTCCAAATCGTGCAGCACGCTCATCGCTACTGACATCACTTAATTCTGTGTCAGAACTATGGCCAGAAATCATACCCGCACCCACCGTTACATTAGTAAGGCGGTCGATGATGATAAATGATCCTGTGCCTTTACTGCGCGTATAAGCATCAAAAACAACAGGCGCATTGACTGAGACAGTACATACCCCTATTTCATTCAATTGTAATTCTTTTGCATCATGATGCTTTAAGGTATTGACATCAATACGATGCTGAATACTGACAATGGAGCCAGAAACACTGCGTGTTGCGAGTTTAATAATATATTGCTTGCCAGGTATCAGTGCCTGTTCAGTCATCCAGACAATATTGGCATCAAATTTATCGGCAACGCTAGGTAAGTTATCATTTTTGACAATGGTATCACCACGACTAATGTCAATTTCATCAGTCAGTGTTAATGTGACTGCCATCGGAGGATAAGCTTCTTCTATATCTCCATCAAAAGTAACGATTGATTTGATCGTGCTAGTTTTGCCAGAAGGTAAAGCGGTAATAGCATCGCCTTTACGGAAAACACCTGACGCAATTGTGCCGCAAAAACCACGAAAGTCCAGATTAGGGCGGTTAACATATTGCACGGGGAAACGAGCATCCTGAAAATTATCATCTCCGGAAATTTCCACTGTTTCTAGCGTATCCATGAGAGGTTTGCCTGAATACCACGGCATGTTATCGCTTTTATTGACAACATTGTCGCCATCAAGAGCAGAGAGTGGAATAACATGGATATCATCCAGTCCGTTAAGATTTTTAATAAAATTCAGATAATCGGCTTTTATTTTCTCATAAGTGCTTTCACTGTACTCAATCAGATCCATTTTATTGATAGCAACAATAACATGTTTAATGCCCAGTAATGACGCAATAAAACTATGTCGTTTAGTTTGTGTTTGTACGCCGTAACGTGCATCAATCAAGATAACAGCTAAATCACAAGTGGAAGCACCTGTCGCCATATTACGCGTATATTGCTCGTGCCCAGGTGTATCTGCAATAATAAATTTACGGTTTTTTGTCGAAAAATAACGATAGGCAACATCAATGGTAATACCTTGCTCACGCTCTGCAACCAAGCCATCAACGAGCAATGCCAAATCAATTTTACCGGCACCTGTCGTGCCTGATTTAACGCTATCTGATTGCACAGCGGCCAGTTGATCTTCATAGATCATTTTGGAATCATATAATAAGCGCCCAATCAGGGTGCTTTTTCCATCATCCACATTACCACAGGTTAAAAAGCGTAATAATTCCTTACGTTCGTGTTGCGCCAGATAAGCGTCTATATCGGTACTAATGAGATCTGATTGGTGAGACATTGTGTTTTTCCTGCAAAATATAGAGTAAAGCGAAATAGTTTCTGAATGTAGAGCGAACTTTTAGTCCGCTAAACTGAACTTGTTTATTGGGTATATTAGGGAATGGGAATCAAATAACTTGTGCATTCTGACTTGTCTTTTTGTTCGCCTTCTGCGTTGCGGAAACAGTTACGTAGCTAGCTATGCGCCTGTTACCGCGCCTTGAAGGCAAACAAAAATACTGCGTCATAATTGCACAACTTATTCAATTCCCATTCCTAGGTATTAAAAATATCCCTCACGCTTTTTCTGCTCCATAGAACCCGATTGGTCATGATCAATTAAACGCCCCTGACGCTCAGAGGTCGTAGTTAATAGCATTTCCTGAATAATTTCGGGTAATGTCGTTGCCGAGGATTCAACCGCACCTGTCAGTGGGTAACAACCTAAAGTACGAAAACGTACCATTTTCATTTCAATTTTCTCATCAGGCCCTATAGGCATACGATCATCGTCAACCATAATCAACATGCCATCTTTATTAACAACAGGGCGTTCTTTAGCAAAATAAAGTGGCACAATGGGGATGTTTTCTAAATGGATATATTGCCAGACATCCAGTTCTGTCCAGTTTGAGATCGGGAAAACTCGAATACTTTCGCCCTGATCAATTCTGCCATTATATATATTCCACAACTCAGGGCGTTGATTTTTAGGATCCCAGCCATGATTTTTATCACGGAATGAATAAACCCGCTCTTTAGCGCGCGATTTTTCCTCATCACGGCGTGCGCCACCAAAAGCAGCATCGAATTTATATTTATTCAATGCCTGTTTCAGACCTTCTGTTTTCATCACGTCAGTATGTTTTTTACTGCCGTGGGTAAAAGGGCCAATGCCTTGATCTATCCCATCCTGATTTGAATGTACAATTAAATCCCAGCCAAGTTCTTTGATATATCTATCACGGAACTCAATCATTTCCTTAAATTTCCAGGTGGTATCAATATGCATCAGCGGAAAAGGCGGCTTTCCAGGATAAAAGGCTTTACGCGTTAAATGCAGCATGACTGCTGAATCCTTACCAACAGAGTAGAGCATGACAGGATGATCAAATTCTGCGGCTACTTCACGAATAATATGGATACTCTCAGCTTCCAATTCTTTTAAATGGGTCAGTTTATGATCAGTCATCAATGTAGAGGTCAAGGTTATAATAAAAAGTTATTAAGGAGTGAAATGTAAAAATCACGCTTAGATTTATAATACATTACTGTTATTTTAATTTGATTAAGCTATTAATGCTACAAGCATTATTAAATAAATTACAAGTCATGTTACTGTAATGAATATAACGTTTGATTGTATCTACTTTAAATTTAGCCTATTTTGCGAAATTTTTATAGAAAATAGTTTAAGTCATTGATTATTATTTATCACAAACATAAAAACTGAATAAATTGAGAAAGTTATAAAATAGAGATAAGTGTAGAAATACAGAGTTAGGGAGCTGGAAATAAATAATCGTCCAATATTGGGCAGTTTTTTTTGCCCACCATCAAGCTGAACCTCGGTGGGCAGAAAAGATTGCCCACCCTACAAATGATGGCTTGTCCCGT
>CAZLLL010000427.1:0-3522 GCA_964560255.1 uncultured Methylomonas sp. | reverse complement strand
AGATTGCCCACCCTACAAATGATGGCTTGTCCCGTCTTAAGTTGGTAGCCTAAAAATGAAGGACAAGATGTAAGGTGCATAAAATGTACCCCATACGCATCAACTTAAGATAACAAAAAACTAAACTGTATGAAACCAATAGCTTATCGTAGGTTGGGTTAGCTCCATCTTTGCGCAGCAAAGATAGAGCGTAACCCAACAGCTGGACTTTACAGATACGACAGGTGCTGAGTTACACTTTATCTTATTGAAAAAAAATAAAAATTCCTTAAGTTGATGCCTATGGGTGCATAAAATGCACCCTATATAATATTCGTCTCATATCAAAAGTGTAAACTGGAAAATGAAGGAAGCCCCAAAATAATGTTATTATTAATAAAATGAAAAAAATAAATTTAGCTTTAAACTTATTATTGATATGTTATCTATGTACGTCTAATATTATATCCGCAGAAGTAGAGATAATAAATGAAGCTCCCGAACTCGCCCAAAACATAATACCCAAGAGCAAACAAGGGGCAGAAGCATTAAAAGGTACGTGGTATTTATTCTATAGTTATCCTGAAAATACTGACATTAAGCAAGATAAAATCGTCATTGATAGCCTTACTGAATTAGTCGTCAGCGGAAAAACAGCCGCTAAGGGGATATATTATGCGGATCAATCATCTGAAGGAAAAACTATTATTTGTTTGGATCCCCTGCCAGATACTAGCCCTGATTTTTATACCTGTGTAACCCAGTCGCTTGATAATGAATTTGTAAGCTTTGATTTTACACTGGTAAAAAGTAGTGAAACCCTTGCTTATTTAACAAGTGGCAAGTTTGGTATCGGTGCAACTTTTGATCAATCTCGTGGGGTTCTTGCGGGCAATTTGGATCCTGTCACGGGTTATCTGGAGTCAGAATCTACAGAAGCAGTATATAACGAGATTAACGCAACAAATAAGGAACTAGATATTCCTGCTGTTAACTATATGGGAGCTCAATATCGAGTTATATTTCAACAAATAGAAGAAGATGAAAATGGTCAAGAGGTTTTCAAATATACTCTGAAACATACTATGTTGCTGATTAATCAATTAGAGGTAGAAGCAATATATAATGAGGAAAACAAAGAGCTAGAAATTCCAGTTTTTATTTATCAAGGCTCTAGATATAAAGTAGTGTTAAAGGAGGATGATACAACTACTTTGAAGTTTGAATTGAAAGAAGCTGTTCTTATTACCGAGGAATGAAATATGGGTTTAATTTATGCAGATTTAGAATTAGTTAGTGCTGAGGATAAGGCACTGGCAAGGAAAGGTTATATCAATAAAAGTGATATTAAAAAATCAAATGTAACAGCATTAGTTGATAGTGGTGCCTATATGATGTGTATCAATGAGCATATTAAAGCGCAACTGGATTTACCTGTTGTCGATACCATGGAGGCAGAACTTGCAGATGGTTCATTGCAAGTTATGGAGGTAGTTGGGCCTTTGATAATCAATTTTAAAAATAGAACAACAAGTTGTAATGCGGCCGTATTGCCTAGTGAATATGAAGTTTTATTGGGGGCAATTCCTATGGAAGATATGGATGTCGTATTAGTGCCTAAGCTACAAACGATTGATGTAAATCCAAACTCTAAATATATGGCAAAAAAGAAAATTAAATAGCAATTACTTTAAGTCATGACAGCTCTTGCTTATAGATTATGCCTATTTTTGGTGATTTTTTAGGCACTCAAAAATGACTTTAAGCTATTGTATTTATTATTTTTTATTCTTGGGCAAGTTCCTATCTCACCTCTACAATCGTAACCGTTCAGATCCCCTTTGTAAAATAGTTGAGGAGCCTTTTTTTAATAAAACCTCCTAACCCCTCCTCTGGAGAGCGTACAATAAGGGAGCTGGAAATAAATAATCGTCCAATATTGGGCAGGATTTTTGTTCGTATTCAAGGCGTAGTAACAGGCGCATAGCTGGCTACGTAACTGTTGCTACAACGCAGAAGACGGACAAAAAGACTAGCAATATTGGATGATTATTTGTTTCCATCTCCCTAAGGAGGGGGCTGAACGGTTTAATTAGAATGTAATGATCAAATCCATCGCGAATTCAACCTGATCATTAGTGCGATTATCGTTAAATGCTTTTTCATCTGCCCAGTCATAACGAATTTCAGGACGTAGTTTTAACCAGCTTAATGGCGTGTAGTTTAAGCCAAACGATGCAGCCAGATAGTTAGCACCTATGGGGCCGACACGATTAGCACCTCCTTTATCATTGAACCATTCAGCACGTAAACCAATGCCTAATTGGTCATTAATGTCATACATGACATATTGGTTGATACCAAACCAGTTGACGCTGTCATAGGATGCATCTCTCATAGTGCCGAAATCATGTTGTAATACGTAATGCAACTGATCAGAGAAATCATGGGTTGCTACGATGCTATACATGGTAGTATTGCCTGATACGGTATCGCTCTGGTTTCCAGTAATTATTTGTACTGTCACTGATGATGCCGCATCGTTGCTAGTCCAGCCAACGCCTCCTAAAAAGCTCCATGCTCCCGCGTTTTCAGTCATATTATCCCAGCCCATAACCGCGCCGCCATTGACAGAAAAGTTATCATTGATATCATAGCTAAGCATTAAACCTGTATGGGTAAAAGGTTCTGCATATAACATGGTATAAGCATGAGAGTAGAAAAAATTATCCGGTGCAGGAACAACCTCATAACCGATAGTGGTATAAAAATGTCCCAATTTAGCCGTCACTCCATTGCCAAAAGGTGCATACACTTCTACATACAATTGCGGCATGGCTATTTCATAGTAGCCACGACCGTCGCCATTTGATCCCCATTTATCATCCCACCCAGATGCTTGGGTAAACCTGGCATCGGTACCGAACATGAAATCCATACGCCCTCCAAAATCCCAGCTATCACCTTGAGTCACTGAGCGTTCAAGATAAAAGTTTAATTCGTTAAACAAAACTTCATTTACTCGATCATTGAATAAAACAGGCGCATTGGTATTATCACCATGAGTATTACCCGTTATACCGGCAGATGCCCACATACCGAATTCGAAGCCTGAGTCTTTCATAAATGACGCTTCGTTGATATTAAAGCCAGTCAAAGATTCAACCAGGCCTGCATCGGATGATACTTCAGGAGCCGCTTCATCAGCTGAAACTTGAAAACAGGCTAATAGCAGGGCGCTACTTAGTATAGTTCGTTTAAAGGTTTTTTTTCTGTTCATCATAATCCTAAAAGTAATGATATTTAAATTGCAGTCATTTATTTAATGTTGCTAAGGAATGGGAATCAAATAACGTGTGCATTCTGACTTGTCTTTTTGTTCGCCTTCTGCGTTGCGGAAACAGTTACGTAGCTAGCTATGCGCCTGTTGCCGCGCCTTGAAGGCAAACAAAAATACTGCGTCATAATTGCACAACTTATTCAATTCCCATTCCTAAATAAAAAACTGAGAGACCAAAAAATACAGATTTAACATACCGTGTG
>CAZLLL010000426.1:0-3548 GCA_964560255.1 uncultured Methylomonas sp. | reverse complement strand
GGACTAAAGTCCGCTCTACAGCGGCATTTATAAATCTGATACTTATGTCTAAACAGTTTTTTGCTTCTATATTTTTTTTACTGATATTGCTCAGTATTCTATTCACATGGCGGCAAAATCAAAACACACCGCCATTACAATCCCCTACCCCTCTAATAGAGTTTGCATTAGCTGATATTTCAGGCAACATCCATTCAATTTCAGAATGGCAGGGCAAAATTCTTATTATCAATTTTTGGGCAACCTGGTGTCCACCCTGTCTTAAGGAAATACCCGCATTTATAGAATTGCAAGCTAAATATGCAAAACAAAACGTACAATTTATTGGTATTGCCATTGATGATGCGCAATTAGTTGATGATTATTTAAGCTTTATTGATATTAATTACCCTATTCTAATTGCCAAAGATGGAGGAGCAAACTTATCCCGAAAACTAGGTAACTATATTAATGCCATCCCCTTTACTCTTATCGTAAACCAACAGAGCCAAGTTATACTGCGCCATTCAGGAGAATTATCTAAGCAGACATTAACTGAATTAATTAAGCCATTAATAGCACCAAAAGTGTAACCGCTCGGTGCCCATTCCTTATCAAAGAGGAGTTAGGGGGAGGTTTTATTAGAAAAAATCACCTCAACTCCCATTTTACAAAGGGAATATGAACGGTTACCCAAAAGCTACGCTTTCAACCCCCCTTGCAAAATCAACCGTTAGGGAGCTGGAAATAAATAATTGTCCAATATTGGGCAGGATTTTTGTTCGTATTCAAGGCGTAGTAACAGGCGCATAGCTGGCTACGTAACTGTTGCTACAACGCAGAAGACGGACAAAAAGACTCGCAATATTGGATGATTATTTGTTTCCATCTCCCTTAGTCGTGTTGTAGACTAAAGACCGCTACACAATGCCCGTATCCCTAATAAAAAAAGGGTTAACACAATAAATATGATAATAACAGCGACTAGCCCAACCTTGCCTAACATAAAAAGTGTTATAAAAACGGCTAGTTTTGTCGCGAACTGCTGCTAAAAAACATATATCTGGACAAAACCGTACAAATTAGGCAAAATTAGCACCTACTTACGTAAAATAATAAAAAACAACGTACAGAATGGCAAAAATCACAATCCTTAATGGCCCCAATCTCAATCTTTTGGGGGTGCGAGAGCCAGGACATTATGGCAATAAAACACTGGCTGATATTCAACAAAGCACCCAAGCCCTTGCTAAACAGGCAGGTCATACATTAAGTTTTTATCAAAATAATGCTGAACATGAAATTGTTGAGCTAATTCACCAGGCTTACACGGATCATGTTGATTTTATTATTATCAATCCTGCCGCTTTTACACACACCAGTGTCGCGATTCGCGATGCTCTATTAGCAACAAAAATTCCTTTTATTGAAGTCCATTTATCCAACGTCCATGCTCGGGAGCCGTTTCGTAAACACTCCTATTTCTCTGATATTGCAGAAGGCGTAATCTGTGGACTGGGTGCAACTGGATACGAACTGGCCTTACAGGCTGCTCATCAGATATTACTTGAGAGAAAATAAATCGTGGATATTAGAAAAATTAAAAAACTGATTGAAATTATTGAAGAAACTGACATAGCCGAAATCGAAATCACAGAAGGCGAAGAATCTGTACGAATAAGCCGGTATACAGCCGCTGTTGCACCTGTTGCAGTAGCCGCTGCCCCTGTAGCTATCGCGCCTACAAGCATGACTGCTCCGCTTGCAAGTGAAATAGTCGCTCCTGAAGCGACAGGTCATGCAGTTAAATCGCCTATGGTCGGTACGTTTTATCGTTCCGCTTCACCAGGTTCAGCCGCCTTTGTGGAAGTAGGTCACTCAGTGAAAGCAGGTGATACTCTGTGCATTATTGAAGCGATGAAAATTCTTAACCAGATTGAAGCAGACAAGACTGGCGTGATCAAGCAAATCTTAATCGAAAATGCGCAGCCGGTTGAATATGATCAAGCACTTTTCATCATAAAATAATAACAATGAGGAATAACTATGTTCGATAAACTTGTTATTGCCAATCGCGGTGAAATTGCCTTGCGTATTTTACGCGCCTGTCGAGAATTAGGTATTAAAACAGTGGCTGTTTACTCCAGTGCCGACCGTGATTTAAAACATGTTCGTCTGGCTGATGAGGCCATTTGTATTGGCCCTGCGGCTTCAGCGGATAGCTATCTTAATATTCCAGCACTCATTAGTGCTGCCGAAGTGACAGATGCAGAAGCAATTCATCCAGGCTACGGATTTTTAGCAGAAAGTGCTGAGTTCTCCGAAAAAGTAAAACAAAGTGGCTTTATTTTTGTTGGCCCAGAGGCGGATACCATTCGCGTTATGGGGGATAAAATAGAAGCTAAAAAAGCGATGATTGCCTCTGGCATTCCCTGCGTGCCCGGTAACGGCGAACCTTTAGGTGACGATAATGCAAGCAATTTAAAAATGGCGCTGGAAATTGGCTACCCGATTATTATTAAAGCAGCTGGCGGTGGCGGTGGACGTGGTATGCGCACCGTACACACCGAAGGTGCTTTGATCAGCTCTATTGCCTTGACCAAATCAGAAGCGGGATCTTTTTTTGGCAATTCGACCGTCTATATGGAAAAATTCCTGGAAGACCCACGTCATATTGAAATTCAGATTCTCTCTGATTCTTATGGCAATGCCATACATTTGGGTGAGCGCGACTGCTCTATGCAACGCCGCCATCAGAAAGTCGTTGAAGAAGCCCCCGCTCCGGGTATCACTGAAGAACAACGTAAATTGATTGGCGAACGCTGCGCACAAGCCTGTGTAGATATCGGTTATTTAGGTGCAGGTACCTTTGAATTCCTGTTTGAGAAAGGCGAGTTCTTCTTTATAGAAATGAATACCCGTATACAAGTTGAACACCCTGTGACTGAAATGGTAACGGGGGTTGATATAGTCAAAGAGCAATTGCGTATTGCCGCAGGTGAACCACTGTCTTTTACGCAGGATGATATAGTTATACGTGGTCATGCCATTGAGTGTCGCTTGAATGCCGAAGACCCTGTGACATTTATGCCATGCCCAGGCACTATCGATCTCTTCCATATGCCAGGCGGGCCTGGTATTCGTTGTGAAACACATATTTATAATGGCTATCGAGTCCCTCCTTATTATGATTCAATGATCGGCAAACTGATTGCACATGGTGATAATCGAGAGAGCGCAATTGCACGCATGAGAACTGCGTTAAGTGAAATGGTGATTGATGGCATTAAAACTAATATCCCGTTACAGCAGGATATTATGGCGGATAGTGCTTTTATTGCAGGCAGTCAGAATATCCATTATTTAGAAAAGAAACTGGGTATGAGTTAAGGAATGTGGATTGTTGTCGACGTTATTTCGTGCACGTTCCTTAGGGCATAATGGGTACTTTTCATGTCCTCATAAAAGTAATTTACACTTTTGAATATCATTAAAAATGAAAGATCAAGCGTAGGGTGCATTCTATGCACCCTACATTAAAAACCTCATTGAAAAGTGTATGAATATTT
>CAZLLL010000425.1:0-3567 GCA_964560255.1 uncultured Methylomonas sp. | reverse complement strand
ATTCCCATTCCTATGTAAGTTTATAGGGTTGTCAGAAACATTAAAGAGAGAGAGATAACCAACATATTTACCGGTAAATTATCTGCAATATTATCAATTACATACGCAGAATACAAGATAGTCGACACATAAATTACTTCAGTCATATTTAATCCTCATTAGATACTTTTAAAATAGCTGTTAGAAAAATTAAATCGGGAAAGGGAATACTTTGTGTGCATTTAACGCAGTATTTTTGCTTATCTTTGCGGTGTAACAACAGTGGCATAAAACCTATCTTATTGTTATTAAATCAAAAATAAAAAAATGAAACACAATTCCTGTACTACAGGAATAAGTCAAATGCATAAATTATATTGTCACATTCCTAATTTGCTAAAATGTCTTTCGACACCTTCTTTTAAGCGAGTACATAATAGCATAAGAAACCAAAGGGGTCGAAACCTAAGGAACGAGCACCGAACAAGTTGAGTATCCGGGGCAGGTTTTTTTAGTAGTATTCATTTCTCAGTTTACACTTTTTTGATGTGAGACGATTATTTTGTAGGCTGCCTTAAATTAGGCTGTTTTTATTTTATAGTTGACACTTTTGCAGGAGTGTAATAGCTTTAGCTATTGTTATTATTCAAAAAAGCTAAAGTTTTTTAACCCTTCTCTAGACATTAAAGTGGATACATTTTACCTCAATGGTGAAAAGTAGTGCCTTAGGGAGATGGAAACACACATCATCCAATATTGCGGGTCTTTTTGTCCGTCTTCTGCGTTGTAGTAACCGTTACGTAGCTTGCTATGCGCCGGTTACTACGCCTTGAATACGAACAAAAATCCTGCCCAATACTGGACGATTATTTATTTCCAGCTCCCTTATCTGAAATTTAACCTCTATGAAAATATTTTTCAAAAAACAAAGGTATATAACACCTTTCTACCTTTTATTATGTTTTTTTTCCTTTTATAGCTCATTAGCACTTGCCGATAAAATTGTCCTCAAAAACGGGCGTCACTTTACAGGCACGATAAAAAAGCAAACATCTTCACATATTACGCTGGATATTGGTGGTGGCTCTATTTCTTTGCGTAAGTCGAACATAGAATCAATTAGCAAAAATAATGACTCCACTACTACGCAAGCATATCGGAACCCGATTAATGTTCTGATTGAGCTAGATCCACCCAGCGAATTAATGGATATAGCGTATACCTTCAAAAAGCTTAAAAACGAACGTTTTTCCGCCATTCAAGCAAAAAAGCAAGCACAAGATATTAAAAGGGAAAGAGCGGATCTGTTAAAGAAATTTGCTCAGGAAAAAAAACGTTATTTTACAGCAGCACAGCGTGTTAGCCGTGCTAACCCCAATGGCAATACCCGCGTTTATAATAGGCGGGTGCATAAACAAAATCAGTCAGGGAATGCACTAAAAACGATTCAAAACAAAATATCTTTAAGCTTTAAAAATGTTAATCATGGCAAAAAGATGATAAGTCGCTACCAATCATCGCTGGAAAATATGCAATGGCAAGTAAAGCAAAGAAAATCAGCAACAGGGAATAGCAACAAACAGGCACAGTTGTTCTGGAATAAACTGGATAAAAAATTGTATAAATTTAATGATGAATTTAAGCGCTTTTCTATCGCTCATGATGCAGCCAAAGATCATATGATTCTGACGGTGCGTATTAATGATCGAATAGACGGACGTTTTTTGCTGGATACCGGGGCAACGTATGTCACTCTGAGTCAGGCTATGGCAACACGGCTTAATTTAGATCTATCCGGTTCGCTCAGTATTCCTTTGAAGATAGCGGATGGCTCGACTATTAATGGTCAAGTCGTTGTATTAAATTCCATGCGCGTGGGTGGTGTACAAGCGAATCAGATTTCAGCCGTTATCTTGCCTTCCTCGCCCAACCGTGGGATTGATGGTCTATTAGGCATGAGCTTTTTACGTGAATTTGTGGTTAATATTGACTCGGCCAATAATAAGATAATATTTGAGAGATTTGAGCCTTAAGAATGGGAATGTTGTAGTGTGCATTCTATGCACCCTAACTTGAAGATATCCCAAGGGTGCATAAAATGCACCCTAGCTAATCGTTCCGTCTTAAGTTGATATCCTGTTTAAATTCATTATCATGTAAGCCTTTGATTTATATGGTTCTAAAATTGATGTTTTTGGCATAGATCAACATTGGCGCAGGTATTGTCCTAGGCTTAGACGATAGCAGCTTGCCAGCTATGAAATCCCTTTATTTTTTTCAGGTTAAAGTTTAAAAATGTGATCTATATCACAAAATATAATTGATTATTGTGAGCTAATGCACATTAACAAATGCGCATTAATGGAGCAGCATCACTAGGGTAAATAACTGAATATATGGGGTAAAATGTGTCAAATAACATAGTTTATCAAAATCTTAAGGAATGGGCTTATGGAGAGGCAATATCAAATATTATTATTTTTTCATATCCCCGTTATTAAAAGTAGCTCTCTATATTTTGTTTATCGTCGCCTATTCAAGCATTCCCCGGAATTTTCTGGGACAACAACTGCGAGTCCAAATTAGGCATGAATAATAGACTCGTTTTTTTACATCACTATAAGGGAGATGGAAACAAATAATCATCCAATATTGCTGGTCTTTTTGTCCGTCTTCTGCGTTGTAGTAACCGTTACGTAGCCAGCTATGCGCCGGTTACTACGCCTTGAATACGAACAAAAATCCTGCCCAATACTGGACGATTATTTATTTCCAGCTCCCTAAGGGAGAACCTTTAATATGAAGCAACTAACAAAATTCATCATAATGACCTTGCTACTGGTTTCGGCCAGTTATGCTCAAGCGGTTACTGTGTCTTTGAGCCCTGTATCACAAACAATACAAGCGGGCAATCTATTGAATATTGATGTCTTCTATGACACTCAAGAAGCGAGTACTGTAGGTGGTGCCTTTTCAGTCACATTCGATGATACTGCTTTCGGTTTTGTGTCTGCCGAATTTGATACTAATTTACCTGATGACCCCTTTTTTCGCGAATCTCCCACATCTGTTACAGGTGACAGCTTTGACCTTAGCTTTGGGAAATTTCCAGGAATCAACGGTTCAGGTAGAGCGATACTGTTGGTATTTGAAGCAAAACAAGAAGTAGGTCTATTCAATTTTATGCTGAGTAATTCAATAACTCGCGATCCTTTTCAGGAAGGAGTTAGCTATGATAATGCGCAAGTTCAGGTGAATGCTGTGCCCATTCCTGGTGCTATCTGGTTGTTTTTGAGTGCCTTTGTCGGCATGCGCTTTGTACCGCAGCAGAAAGGTATTAGTTAATAGAGTATTTTGTGGCGAATGGATGACCGGAGTGCTTTCTCTGGTCACATAAATAAATCAAGATTGATTACAATCATTTCTGGATTTTACAAGTTTAGGTCTTCCAGTATGCCAAAGCTGAGAAACCTCTACAATAACAACAAACTGGATTTGGTCAGCAATCTAAGGGAGATGGAAACACACATCATCCAATATTGCGAGTCTTTTTGTCCGTCTTCTGCGTTGTAGTAACAGTTACGTAGC
>CAZLLL010000424.1:0-3572 GCA_964560255.1 uncultured Methylomonas sp. | reverse complement strand
GCAATATTGGATGATTATTTGTTTCCATCTCCCTAATCAGTATGCTATGTTTTTAGTCTACTTTTTTTTGAAGAAATCGGATGAAATTGTATTTCATCTAGTTTGTTGACAAATATATTATTTTAATCAATTGATTTTAAAGGATTCTTATTTATTAATTCACAAGAACAACTCTAGTGATTAATACGAAGTGAGTGAAGATCATGCACTCTTTTCAATTACGCCTCAGTAGTATTTGCGTATTCCTGCAGTGTCAATTCAATTTATTTTTAGAGTATAAGGTTAAATAATGGAATCCCCTAGTAATCGCCCAAAAGAAATAAAAATAGAGGATGTGCCCTATCATTCTGATAAGGAAATGTTGGTACATGTAGCGATAAAATTTATTATAGTATTGACGATTATTCTGGCTTTTGATTTTCTAGTCGATTTGGTACTGATGGTATTAAATTTTCTTTTCGAAATACTGCATTTACTCATTGAAATTATTGATGAAATGCTGGAATCATTCCTTAAGGATAAGTTACCAACTAGCCATCATCAAAATGAAGTTATCATTGTTAATGTTGCAATGCTGATTGTTTTATTTTGTATTTATAAAATACTTTATGGACTTAGGGTTGTTTATCGTCTAAAGAGGTACATTAAAGCCGACTGGCTTAGGTATAAAAAACGTCAATCTACTAACTGGCATTTACTGCCCTTCGTTAGCAAAATAAAATTGCTTACTGCCTACTGTATCGGATTCAGCCTTTTGTTTTTGTTCGCTTTTTGAAAAAATGATTGATGTATTATATTTAAGGTAACTTGCGGGCTACGTAACTATTTATACAACACAGAGGACAGACAAAAAGACAAGCAAGATGGGTGGGTGTTGCGAGTTACCTAATAAGGTAGCTTTAACTTTTTTGAAATATGTGTTGTTCTATTGAATTCTTTGATGAAATGATAAAAAAAATAGTTGTTACTATGGGTGTTTTATTTTTGTTTACTGGATGTACGCGCTTTTCTAGCAAACAGGAGCCTGCCCCGGTATATGGACAGGTTGATTCAGCAGATCGGGTGGTTAGTAAAAAGAAAAGCCCAGTTACTACAGAAACGACGCTCAAGGTAGTCCAGGACTCTGTCATCCTTAAGCAACAAGAGGTTACTATTAAACCAAAGCCTCAATCAAAAACAAAATCCTCGCATGTCGTAGTCGCTTTACTCTCAGATGCAGATATGAGTTATCAGCAAGGAAACCTGAATGAGTCAGTGGCAACCATAGAACGCGCATTACGAATAGAGCCACGAAATGCATTATTATTGTACAAATTGGCAGTGATCAGATTGCAGCAAGACCAACCTGCATTGGCAGAAAATCTGGCAAAAAAATCAGCATTATTAGCAGAAGGAAATTCACAGTTAAAAAAGAAAAACTGGCGGTTAATTGCTGAAGCGCGTGAACTGCAAAATAACCAGAAAGGTGCAAATGCAGCACTAAAGAAAGCACAGCAGTATAACAGTGGAGGGTGGTAGAAATGCAAACTTGGAACGAGGTTATTAAGCAGATAGAAATTGTAACTGGGCAAAGCCTGTCTTTCGTTACGGCGGAAGCAATGCATGGTGGAGATATTAACCGTGCCTATCATTTGCGCTGTGAACAGCGAAGTTATTTTATCAAATTTAATCAGGCTGATTTGTTGCCGATGTTCGAAGTTGAAGTGCTTGGGTTAAACGAATTGGCAGATACAAATACTTTACGAATACCCGAAGCAATAATATGTGGAATTGCTGGTGAAGACGCTTTTTTAGTGATGGAGTTCGTGCCATTGCAGGCTATGAGCATGACCACTCAGCAACTACTGGGGCAGCAGCTAGCGCACTTACACCAACAGCCACAAGATTTTTTTGGCTGGCATCATGATAATTATATTGGCAGTAATGTACAAAAAAATACCCGGAATAATAATTGGGCCAGTTTTTGGCAGGAACAGCGTTTACAAGAACAGTTGAAATTAGCTGCTGATAATGGCTATACAGGAAAAGTTCAGCAGTTAGGAGAGCAGCTGATGCATTTAATTCCTGATTTTTTCTCTAGCTATCAGCCGCAGGCTTCACTATTACACGGAGACTTATGGTCTGGGAATGCGGCAGCAGATACCCTAGGGAATGCGGTTATTTATGATCCAGCCTGTTACTATGGTGATCGTGAGGCTGATATTGCGATGACTGAATTATTTGGCGGTTACGGGAGTGCATTTTATGCTGCTTATAATGAGGTGTGGGCCTTAGATTCTGGCTATAGTCGCCGGAAAAAATTATATAACCTATACCATATATTAAATCACCTTAACTTATTTGGTAACGGCTATTTGCATCAATCAGAAGATACAATGCGACAATTAATTGCTGAAATAAAATGATGTGCAGATAGCTCCCCCTGTTTATTAGTTTCATTGCCTATTTTAAGTATTCATTGTTAAGGTCTGAATTAGGCAAATATGTTCAGATTTGAAGGTTGAAATCATATCAGGTGTAGTATCAACTTATATTGAGCGGGTCTATTGTCTGTTTTTTTATATTAAAAATACATTAATCATTAGAGTGTTATGGGAGTCCGTATAAATAATAAAAATATAACATTAGAAATCAGGCATTTTTAACTGCATGTAACACATTGATTTTAAATGATTCTACATAAGTCATTGAAACCTAATAAACTTAGTATAACCATTTGTTTTAAAATTAAAAGTTAATCGAAAAATATAAAACCATACCCGCTCAATGTGAGTATCAAGAGATTAGGAAGATGGAAAAATATAATCATCCAAGATAAATTTATAACTAACTGATATTTATATATTATATTTTTTCAGTTGGACGATTATTAATTTCCTGCTCCCTAAGTTTGTGCATCTTAAATACGGAAAAATCTTGCTTTACCCAACTTATTCTGTGCCCATTCGTAAAAAAACTGAATAAAAAAAGGCCCCATAACGGAGCCTTATTTTAGGAGAAACAGGCGTTACTGCGCGACTACATTAACGGCAGATAAGCCTTTTTCACCTGTTTCTACATCGTAAGTAACATTCTGATTAGGTTCTAATGTTTTAAAACCCTCCCCCTGTATCACTGAATGGTGAACAAATACATCATCACCACCGTCTGATTGTTCAATAAAACCAAAGCCTTTTGTGTTGTTAAACCACTTCACTTTACCCGTTGCCATTGTACAACTCCTTAATAAATAAAAATATATGGCGATAACAGAATAACAACTGATAACGAGGTACATAAGCCTATATGTTCAAGCACTGTTTTCTGATTAGAGGTATTTTACCGCTATTTAGTTAAGGATGCTATTAACTTAAGGATGGGCACGGAATAAACTGACCAACTGGCACAGTTTTTTTGTTCGTATTTAAGGCACACACGGTGGTCAGGTAGAAATACAGCACGCAACTTTAGTCACAGGTTTGGCTGTTTCAGTGATTCTGTATGCCCCCCTCATTCCGGACGGTCGGATTTCTCGGCTACCAACTTAATAAGGGACAACTCCTTTGCAAAATAAGTAGGGTGGGCAGTTTTTT
>CAZLLL010000423.1:0-3586 GCA_964560255.1 uncultured Methylomonas sp. | reverse complement strand
TAAGTATTGCTCATCCCTTTTCTAATTCGATACCATTGTTGCAGAATTGGTTGGATATGCCTCAGACGGCTTTATCTGGTTGTGTGCAGTGTGTGCGGGTTTATAAGTCTGGCTCTGGTTCCGGGGCTAGTGAGCGTTTTGTGGTATCGCCTAGACATGAAGGAAATGGTATTTTACATATGCCTGGTGGGCAGTCGGGCCATCTGTTTTCTCCTCATTATAGTGACCAACAGCATGCCTGGGTTGAAGGTTTGGCTTTACCATTGCTGGCAGGAACACCTGTGCATCAGCTGGTGTTAGTACCTTCCTCTGAGAAGATAGCGCAATGATAAGGATAATGAAGCTTATGAAAAATTTTTTTAGCCATAACTTTTTATTGCTGCTGTAATTTTGACAAAACTAACGTAGGGTATCTATGATCCACTTTTTATTACGAAATTCGGGTTGGATTCTGCTTTTCTCGGTGTTAACTGGTTTGATTGGAGGACTGGGTGCGGCAGGGTTGATTGCTACGATTAATATAGCCTTGGATCATGGGCAAGATAGATTCATCCATTTGGGGGGGATTTATATCGGACTCTGTTTTTTGTTGATAATGGCGCGGGTAATTTCGGCTTTTTTATTTATGCGCATTGGACAGAATGTGATTTTCGATTTGCGATTAAAGTTAAGTCGTCAGGTTTTAAGAGCGCCTTTTTCACGTTTACAAAAAGTTGGGGCGGCACGGATATTGGCATGTCTGACTCAGGATGTCGTCATTTTGGCAGAGACATTCCGCTGGTTACCTATGCTCTGTGTAAACCTTGCAATTGTTGCGGGTTGCCTTATCTATTTGGGATGGTTGTCCAAGGCTTTGTTGGTTCTTGTCCTATTTATAATACTGGTTGGGGTAGGAGGTTTTCGGCTGATCGAGAATCGAGCTCTGCATGGACTGACTATGGCTCGAGAATACGATGATGCTTTGTATGGACACTTTCGTAGTCTGACGCAAGGTATAAAAGAATTAAAATTACATGAACTACGTCGAAATGCTTTTTTGTCAGACTATCTGGAGTTTGATGCGAACAATTATCGCCAACAATATCTCAAGGGAAATAGTTATTTCATTGTAGCCAATAATTGGGGTAATGGCTTATTTTATCTGCTATTAGGTTCAGTGCTTTTTTTGTTGCCATATGGACCAGAATATGCGGTTAAATTTTCACAAATGCTTGAGGTGGATGTTTCTATATTGCCGGTCTGGCCTGAACTGGGGCATGATTTTTTACGGGGTTATTGTTTGACTATTCTGTTTATGATGTCTCCTCTAGCGGCTTTAGTTGATGGTTTACCGCTTTTGGCCAAAGGTAACATTGCATTAAAAAAAATTGAAACCTTAGGTATGGATTCCAGTGAGCCTGAATTGACAACTCCTGGAGCATCATTAGTAGTTTCAAACCCAACTGTTTTGAAGTTGAAGGGGGTTACACATCAGTATAGGAGGGAAGATGAGGATCATTCCTTTAATTTAGGACCTATAGATCTAACGGTACAACCAGGTGAAGTAGTCTTTCTTACTGGCGGGAATGGTAGTGGGAAGACAACACTGGCACTATTATTAGTTGGGCTTTATACACCGGAACAAGGATGTGTTGAATTGGGAGGGCAGTTGATTACTGAGGTTAACCGAGAAAGCTACCGTCAGCAGTTCTCAGCTGTTTTTTCTGATTTTTATTTGTTCGATAGCTTACTTGGTTTCCATGGGGAAGGGTTGGATGTTGAAGCACGTGCTTATTTAGCGCGTTTACAGTTGAGCCATAAGGTTCAAATTGAAGAAGGGGTATTTTCTACGTTGGATTTGTCGCAGGGGCAACGAAAACGGTTGGCTTTGTTGGTTGCATATCTGGAAGACCGGCCTTTTTATCTTTTTGATGAATGGGCTGCTGATCAAGACCCTGTATTCAAGAAGGTTTTTTACACGGAAATTTTACCTGCGTTGAAAGATAAAGGTAAGACAGTGATTGTAATTTCCCATGATGAGCTATATTTTTATATGGCTGACCGGTGTTTGAAGATTGTGGATGGAATGCTTGCTGAAAAAGTGATTGTTAAATGAAATCTGAATCCGTGACTTCACTACGCCACAGAGCACAGGCTCTTGATTCAACAGCGGTAAAAAACATCCACTTAAACTATGGGTGAAGCTTCCGCTCCTTGCCTACATATAGGCAAAGCTAAGATAAATCCCCTGTAAAACCAAAATCTTGAGCCCTGCTATCCGCATTAAAGCCACGGATTCAGGTTTACTTAATAGAAAATTGAGCAATTATGAAGAATATATTTAAATGTGTAATGTGTAATGGCATTTTACAAAACGATGCTTTAAATAGTTTTGTTTGTGATACTTGTGGTAGGCAATATCCTATTATCAATGATATCCCTATATTAGTTGCTCGACATAATCCAGCTTTACTTTCAATAGGGCGATATATGGAAAGTCAATTAAATCAACTTAATTTTCTGAGGGGTTCGCTTTCTAAGCTGGATATAAATAATCATAACTACAGTGTTATTGACATTGATAGAATGTTAAAAGGAATGGAAAGAAATCTGTATGTTATGGAACAACATTGCAAACCAGTTTTAGATTACTTAAGAAAAAACAAAAATGATTTAGGTAATATTGACTGGTTTTTTTCAATGGATCCAGGATTATCCTTTCACAAAATGTTACGTTATTTCTATCAGGATTGGTATGGAACAACACAATTCAATCAAGTAAATAATCTTGTTACCAATGCAATTTCAACATACTGTAACGATGATGAAACATTAGCAGTATTAGGGTGTGGTGCATGCGGTCTTTTACACTCTTTGGCGAATAAATTTTCTGATTCCTATGGTGTGGATTTGGCAATTCCTGCGCTGATGACTGCACAACAATTTTTAAATGGCGAGGATATTACTGTTTATCTTGAGGATGCGGAGTGGAAGGAAGTACACTTGGAAGCAAAAAAAATAACAACTGGGAAAATTACACTGGTGGCAAGTAATGTGATGAACCTGCCGTTTGAAGATTGTTCCATTTCTGCAATAGTCACACAGTACATGATGGATTTGGAAGGTAACCACCCTTGCTACTTAACGGACGAAATCAATCGAGTTTTAAAGCCAGAAGGAATTTGGATTAATTTCTCAATGCCATTTCGTGTTCCTAGTAGTATCTACGAGCGTGGACCAATTACGATCGATAAATTACCAGAATTTATTAATTCATTTGGATTCGAACTGATGTGTAGTCAGCAACAGCGATTTAAACCCTGGAATTTCGAAGCAGTCACTGAAACAGGTGATCGGCCCGATCATGAGGTTCACTTTTATGTAGCAAAGAAGGTTCGCCAGTTCAATTATAACAAGAAACTATATATGCCTTTCATTGATTATTTTGCAGGTAAAAACAATCGATTGTGGGGGTTTATGCCAGAAAAAGTTGAAGGGAGAACAATTGCTGTCATAAGCAAAACTGAATTCAGGTCTAGTGGAACATGTCAGACTAAACTGTTAAATGTTGCTTTTTCTAAAGTAAATGTGATGTCGTTTCCTATAA
>CAZLLL010000422.1:0-3603 GCA_964560255.1 uncultured Methylomonas sp. | reverse complement strand
AATACATTGTTTTATATTATTTTTATTGACCACGCCAAAGGGAAAAGAGCCATAATCATTTGCATATTATGAGTTAGAGAATTCATTTTTTTTCCTGTTGTCATCGACGTCTACCGCCACCACGATGCCCACCCCCGCCACTTCGGCGACTACCTCCGAAGTTGCGCATAGAGCTATTACTATAATGACCTCGATTAATATTACGGCGTGATTTATTTGCATTGCCAGCACCTTTAAAGGCATTATTTCGAGCGCCAGAACGATTAGGGAAACCGCTATTTCCTCCAAAATTCCTTGCCTTACTATTATTGAGTCTCCCTTGAGAAAACTGGCGATTTGCTTTATTAATAGAGGCTCTTGCTTTATCTCTCCCAGCACCTTGTAATTGTTTGCGCCCCTTTGATGGACTGACTGCCCGTTTATCTAAGGTTGAGCGAGCATTATTGCGCTGAGCATCACGCCCCCGATAATTTTGACGTTTATCTGCGCCGCCTCGTTTATTGCCAAACTGCTGACGGCTTTTACTGTCTCGGTAAGGTGTACCACGGCGATTATTTGCATTGTGCTTCCAGTTACTATGTTTGTTCTTGGCCTTTATTTTATTACGGTTAAGGTTAATACTGTTAAACTTGTTAACATTAATATTCACGCTGCCGTGTCCATATCCCCAATGACACCCACCCCAGAGAGCATGGGTAATTCCGATACCGATACCAAAACCGATACCGCGCATCACTGCACCACCAAAGCCGTATCCGTAGTAACCATAATGACCATAAGGCGGGTAATAGTACCAGGGAGTATAATGCGGCCACCACCATGAGCCATAGATAACGGTAGGATTGTAAACAGGTACATAGACAACCTTAGGGTCCGCAGGCTCTATGATAATGACTGTCTCAGAGGCTTGCTCTTCAACCACTACCTTTTGTTGTTCACTGGTTTTCAGGTTGCCTGCTTCCCGCGCTTTCTTGCGCAATTTTTGCACAGTATCCATCACGCCTTCTGAATTAGCCAAAAAGGCATCGCCTACATTTTGCACCCAGTCAGATTGCTTACCCATCATTTCCAAGACTTGTGGAAAGGCAACGAGGGACATCACACTAGGATCCCACGACTTATCCTGAACTGCCTTGACTGCTGCATCACCTTCCTGCTTGGGGTTTTCTTTTGACCATTTGACAGCTTCATTTACATTGGCAGGGTAGGTCGTTGCCATTAGTATCTGCGAGAGTAATGAATCCGGATACAGTGCAATGGGAGCCATCATCTGGTCTAGTTCCGCTTCACTAAAGGTTTTGTCTTCGGCCTGTGCTATTCCAAGGCTTAAATAAAGCAGTGAAATAAGCAATATATGGCCAGAAATGGCTAACAGTTTTTTCATTAACGTAGTTCTCCTTGCGTTTGACTTGACAAGCTATAAAAAGGTATTGTTTTTTTCACTACCGGATACTTTTAAATCAAGCTTTACAGCGCTTTTTAAAAGTGTCCGGTAGTGAAAAAATATAAAGAATGTCCTGCCTTAAGTCAATACCTTCGCCAAAATAAAAAATCATAAACCATTGAATTTAAATGGTTACAATGCCTAGTATTTGCTAATTTTGATTAAAAATGCTGTTAACTTTACGCCATACAGAGTTTTTAATCATGGTTTAGGCATCAGAAAATTACAACCTATTGTTTTATTTATAAGCACGATCTGATTTTTGGCGAAGGTATTGTTAAGTTTGTAGTCCACAAAGGCAAAGTCAGTACTCATCGTTACCTGGCTCCCCAAAGCCGAAGGTTTATCTTAACAAGAGGAACTTAACTATCAATACTTAACATTCATCTTTCTTCTCAAAAAAGCTACCAACTAAACAGTATTTGTTATTAGAGTTGTTATTTTGAATATTCAATAATAAGCAGTATGTTATGTTTTTCAGTGTACTTTCATTTATGAAGAAATTGGATAAAATTGTATTTCATTTAGTTTTTTGACAAACGAATTATTTTAATCAATTGATTTTAAATAATTTTTATTTTTTAATTCACAAGAATAACTCTATTACCTTCACTTTACTTTTTCTAAAAGATATTTATAAAGTTCACTTCCATTACTATTCAAAACCCTCATAGTTAGTCTGTCACCGAGTTGTTGTATTGCGAATAGGACGTTACCATTTCCTAGCTGATAAAAGCTACCATTTGACGACCCTGTTTTCTTTCCGTATACCCAGTCATCTGATAAAGTTTCTTGCACAGCCTCACTAAACAAATTAAGAGGGTCTATACTTGCATCTGATTCTGCCCAGGTTCCCTCGTAAGGTCTAGATTCCGATTTTGGTTCATAAATTCGTTTGTGTACCGCTCCATTTACCACGCCGATAGATTCAATTATCAATTCAGCTCCATTAATATCTCTATACGTTCCATCTATAATATTGGTTGTGCTTTTCGGTAGTTCTGGAGAAACCAGAATATTACGGAAATTTTCAAAAGTCAGTGCCCCATTCTCATCAGTGGTAAAAACAAATGTTGCATCGTAGTACTGAATGGTATTATTTTGCTCATTTTCTACTGGCACTCGAAAAACATGGATACTGCGACCAGAACCTACAATTTGTGCTGATTCGAAGTTGACACCTAGCCCCGTATTTGGGACTGATTCGGCAAGGGTATTATTAGCAGATAAAGTGACGATGCCTGCAAGTATTGATTTGATTATTATTTTTTTCATTGTTGATTATGTTCTATTTTGATTAATTGAATATAAAGATGGGGTATATCTACTTTAAATTTACTGGAAGATCTCTTAAATCACTCGTATAAAATAAAATAAACCTCTCATAATAATACTTGAATATTAGTTTGTTGCTCAAATGATATATTTATTGCGAGTTACCAGGATTTTTCCACGGCATTATTGGCACAGCTGACAGGCTATGTTCTGGAGAGCCGTCAATAACACGATCACTATAAACAAGATAAATTAAAGTGTTATGTTTATTGTCATAAAAGCGCACGACTTGCATAGACTTAAAAACCAGTGAGGTACGTTTTTTAAAGACTCTATCACCATCATTTTTGCCATTTTTGATTTTATCAGAAAGAATAATGACACCCGTCTGGCGGCAAGAGATAGACGCATCTGATGAATCTTCAGCAACGCCCACAGCACCGTGAAAACCACCCGTTTTTGATCTGCCCAAAAAACAGGTAACACCAGGTACATTAGGGTCATCAAAAGATTCTATGATTATTTTATCATCGGGGCCTGTCCATTTAAATTTTGTGTCTACATGACCGATTCGTTCGCCCCATGCAGGTAACAACATGAATGTTAATGCCAGAAAAGCCAGATTTTTTAAAACCTTAATATTCATCATTTTTACCTCAAATACGTTTAATGATCTATCATCCTATAATTTTTTAAGCCATTCTGCAATAAGTTAATCAGGAGGAAGGTATAAGGAATGAAGATAGCTGTGCAATATCTGCTTAGGAATGGGAATTGAATAAGTTGTGCAATTATGACGCAGTATTTTTGTTTGCCTTCAAGGCGCGGCAACAGGCGCATAGCTAGCTACGTAACTGTTTCCGCAACGCAGAAGGCGAACAAAA
>CAZLLL010000421.1:0-3613 GCA_964560255.1 uncultured Methylomonas sp. | reverse complement strand
CTTTAATTCATTGATCTAAAATGAGTGTAATTAAAATTAAATTTTCAACGAACAACGCTAATATAGTTGACATTAAATACTTGATTAAACTATGCTTACAACTCACCAAACGCAATAATGGAGGTCATAAAATGAACTTAACAATAAAAAAAACAGCACTCGGAATTAGCTTATTACTTGCTGCTGGATCAGTTGCAGCGGATTCAGCCATTGATATTTGTCCCGATGATGCCTCTAAAATTGGCATACAAGAGCTTCTTAAAGAGTTTCTAATCACTGCGCAAGCTGAAGATAATGGCGGCTTCGGGTTCCATATGTGGGCAACAGTCGTCAACCGGGCTGGTGAAGTCTGTGCAGTCGCCTATTCAGGCGATAATGTAGGCGATCAATGGCCAGGCAGTCGCGCCATCTCAGCACAAAAAGCGAATACGGCGAATGCCTTTAGTTTGCCAGGCTTTGCCCTATCATCAGCAAACTTACACCAGGCCACTCAAAATGGCGGAAGTCTTTATGGATTACAGGAAAGTAATCCCGTTGATGTTGCAGTCGCTTATGGTGGTGCGTTCGATGATTACGGGACAGCAAGTGACCCAATGATGGGTAAGAAAATTGGCGGTATCAATGTCTTTGGTGGTGGCCTTGCTTTATATGCTGAGGATGGCACATTACTCGGTGGACTGGGTGTTAGTGGCGATTCATCGTGTGCTGATCATAATATTGCCTGGCGTATTCGAAATGAGAGCGGCTTTGATTTTGTACCCGCAGGTCCAAGCCCAGCAGGGAACGACGCTATTATTTATGCCGGCGAAACAGGTGAGGGTGAGGCTGGATTTGAACACCCAGACTGTGGTCATAGCGAAAAAGAGGTCGCTGCAACACTACCAGGTACAAGTGCAGTTGGGGGAGAAGAACCACCGGTGGTTATGCCTACTAGCTAAATTTTACGCTGATGACACTTAGGAATGTGCACGAAATAAGTTGTGCATTCTGACTTGTCTTTTTGTTCGCCTTCTGCGTTGCGGAAACAGTTACATAGCTAGCTATGCGCCTGTTACCGCGCCTTGAAGGCAAACAAAAATACTACGTCATAATTGCACAAGTTATAAAATTTACATTCCTTAATACTTTCCATCACTCCTCCTCTGCAAAAAATGCCTCTACATCCTTGATATCTCGCGTTCTCCGCATTGCTGGCACACTGTTCAAAAACATATGTCCATATGACTTTTTTAATAAGCGCGGATCGCATAACAATAATACCCCACGATCATTAACATCGCGAATTAATCGCCCGACTCCCTGGCGTAAAGAAATCACTGCTGTTGGGAGCTGGTATTCAAAAAATGGCTTTCGCCCTTGCTTTTCCATCGCTTCCAGACGTGCTTTTAACACGGGATCGCCTGGTGATGAAAAAGGCAATTTATCAATAATAACAGTGGATAACGCCTTACCACGCACATCAATGCCTTCCCAGAAACTGGCCGTACCTAGTAACACTGCATTGCCTTTTTGTTTAAAATCATCCAGCAAGATTGCCTTGGGCTTATCCCCTTGTATTAATAAAGGATATTGAATTCTTTGATCCAATATTTTAGCAGCAGCACGTAAAGCTCTGTGACTGGTAAATAGGAAAAACGTTCGGCCCTTACTGGCATTGATCACCGGAATCGCGACTTCAACAATCTGCTCAACAAAATCAGGGGAATTCGGTAGCGGCAGGCCTTTGGGGTGATAAAACAAAGATAGCCGAGGAAAATCAAATGGACTTTCCCAGCTATAACTTTTAGCATTGCTAATACCTAGATTACGTGCAAAATAATCAAACTTTTGGTCGACACTCAAGGTGGCTGATGTAAATACCCATGAAGCACTATGCTGTGTCATAAACGCCTGAAATTCAGCGGCTACATCCAGTGGTGTCAAGTGTAAACTAAAGGATTTTTTATGCGTTTCATACCAGCGCACCCATTTGCCACTGTTATCTTGCAAAATTTGTTTAAACTGCGCTTCTAATTCTTCGGCGCGTTTAAAACAGGCTTCCAGTCCTTTGCTACGTACCGAGGCAATTTCCAGTTGATCAGCCAATGCGTCAAGGTGCTCCTGTAAACGACTTAAGCCCTGAATAATTTTAGGATTTTCGGCTATTTCCTTCCAGTCTCCCCGCTTGATTTCCATGCCAAAGGACAGGCGCATATCTTTAACTTCATGTTCCAGATTTTCACTTGCGACACGTAAATCCGGCATATCTTTGGCATCCTGATGATATTCCATTAAAGCGTCATGAGCTAAATCACTAATTTGCTTAGAACCCAAAGAAAGACCTAAAAAATTTGAAGCAATGTCTGCCAACTGATGCGCTTCATCAATAATCACCACATCCGCATTTGGCAGTAATTCACCAAAACCCGTTTCTCTGATAGACCAGTCAGCACACAGCAAATGATGATTAACAACAATTAAATGTGCATCTTGCGCTTTCTTACGCGCTTTCATCAAAAAACAGTCAGAATATTCTGGACATTCCTGCCCTAAACAATTATCGCGGGTCGATGTTGCTTGCGCCCAGACTGGATTCGTTTCCATGACTTCATGCATATCAGCCGTATCACCACTACGGGTACTTTTAGACCATTTGTGTATTTTTGCTAAAGCGGCGGTTTCTTCACGACTAAGACCGAGATTGGAGTGCACTGCTAGCTGTAATCGATAGCTGCACAGATAGTTAGCACGCCCTTTTAATAACGCCGCGTTAAAGGGTACTGTCATCGCCTTACGCAGAAGAGGGATATCTTTATTGAACAATTGATCTTGCAGGTTTTTAGTGCCGGTAGAAACAATTACTTTTTTGCCAGATAAAATGGCTGGCACCAAGTAGGCAAACGTTTTGCCAGTACCGGTCCCCGCCTCGACAATAACATGTTCCTGGTCTTCGATACTCTGAGTAATCGCTAACGCCATTTCTACTTGTGCTGTACGGGGAGAATAGCCCGGAATAGCTTTTGCTAGTGAGCCATCCGTTGCGAAAAAATCAGCGACTTGTTGTTGACTATCCATTATTTCTCACTATTGATTCTTGTTGTATATCTGCACAATACATAAAGCTGGCAATTCCCTTGCCAAGCGTGATATTTAAGCTTTCTATCATTCATATATTCCTTACCATCAGATTAATCTTACTTGATTCCAGTTTAATTATAAACGTTTAACAATACCTTCGCCAGTTTTGATTTGTGCCAAAAATACCAAGTTTCAATCTATGTAAATCAATAGCTTACACGTCGATGAATTTGACAAAATGAGAATATTTTCACTTTGGCGAAGGTATTGGTTTAAAAACAGTAGATACCTAATACTCGATCATCAAGTTTTTTGTAGGCTATTGATTTGTTTTAAGTTGAAATCTTGGGAATAAAAATAAATTTTATTTAAAATCATATTCTTGCAGTGACGATCAATAAAATCGGCTACTTTTAAATTAAAAGTTACTCAAAAACGTGAGGGTCGAGTAATAACGATTAGAGTGAACGTCAAAATACGCCTCTAGTACAAAAAATAGCGAACTAAGGGAGATGGAAACAAATAATCATCCAATATTGCGAGTCTTTTTGTCCGT
>CAZLLL010000420.1:0-3616 GCA_964560255.1 uncultured Methylomonas sp. | reverse complement strand
AATAATTTTCAAAACAAGGAATATCCAAAAAGAGAAATTTACTTTAACTCCTATGATCAGGACTTCGACAGCCTAGCAGCTACCCCGCAGGCCAAGTCATTTGTCTCCCACCCAATAAATGCAGGTGCAAATGATAGACTTCTTGTCCCCCAGCATTATTACAATTAATTATCGTCCGATACCCTGTTTCTGCAATACCTTCTGAAGAAGCAATTTGCGCAACGGTTTGTAATAAATGCCCAGCCAGTTGCTCATCTTGTAAATCATTTAAAGTAGCAATATGCTGCTTTGGAATCACTAAAATATGCGTGGGGGCTTTAGGACTGATGTCTCTAAAAGCTAAAACCTGCTCATCTTCATAGACGATATCTGCTTGAATTTCTTTTGCCACCATTTTACAAAATAAACAATCTGTCATAATACCCTCTTATTCTATTACACGTCGCCCGCTAAAGGCATGAGCTAAAGTACTGCTATCAATAAATTCCAACTCACCACCGACAGGCACTCCATGCGCAATACGGCTTGCTTTTATCTTATATTGATTCGCCATCTGGGCAATAAAATGTGCCGTTGCTTCACCTTCAACAGTTGAATTAGTGGCCAGAATAAGCTCGTTTATCGTGCCACTCTGCAACTGTAGTTCAAGCTGACCCAGACCTATCTCATCTGGCCCTATGCCATCTAAAGGCGACAAACGGCCATTTAAAACAAAGAAAATCCCTTGATAATCAGCCACCTGATTGACAATCCAGACATCTGCCGGGCTTTCGACCACACAGACGATACTGACATCCCGCTTCGGGCTAGCACAAATATCACAATATTCATGCTCGGTTAATGTGCGGCAACGCTGGCAATTGCCTAATTTTTCACTGGCTAATTTAAGCACCTTGGCTAAATTCTCAGCCCCACCTCTATCACGCTGATATAAATGCAACGCCATCCGCTGTGCAGACTTTGGCCCCACACCAGGCAAGCAACATAAAGCATCAATCACATCAACCAGTAAACCCTGTTGTTGCATTGTTAAAATGGCATTTTAAACCCAGGAGGTAAAGGCATTCCGGCAGTCACATCACTCATTTTTTCTTTTTTAAGTTTGCTAACCTTGCGCACCGCATCATTAATGGCTGCAGCTACCATGTCTTCTAACATTTCCTTATCATCCCCCACTAAAGCATCATCAATTGATACTTTACGCACTTCCCTTTTACCTGTCATCAAAATGCTTACCATACCCCCACCGGCTTCACCTGTGACTTCAAGTGCTTCAATTTCAGCCTGTACTTTTTGCATGTCTTCCTGCATTTTCTGAGCTTGCTGCATGATATTACCCAGTGCACCCTTCATATTTATCTCCTAATCATTATTATTTTCTACTGGCTCAATTGAACCTGGAATAACTCGTGCATCAAAATTTGTTTTTAATGCTTGTATATTTTCATCATTCTCTATCGCCTCAACCGCTTCCTGTTGGCGATTTAGTTTATCTTTTTGTATTTTAACTGCTGGTGTATCGCTTGCAAGCGACTCAGTCTTAATTACTAATTTAAGGGGCTTAGTATAATATTTTTGTACGGCAAGCTGCAATTTCTCTTCTGACCGAGAACTTCTGATCTGTGCCTGTTTAGGATCCAGGGTTAATCGACACTCCTTATCATCAACAGATTCCAGTACGCAATTATTGGCTAATTCGCGTGTCAAACCCGCCAAGTTCATTGCGGTAACTATATCATGCCAAGGCAAACTTTCCTGCGACTTAGCTGTTTGATTTACTGCAACAGGGACGATTACGGGTTTAGATATTACATTTGCAGCGGCCGAGGGGGGCTTAACTGTGTTTTGTGCGCTAGTAAGTTGAGGCTTTGGTTGTACTGCTGCGACACCCTGCTGTGGTTTAAAGGCCAGCATTCTGAGCATAATCATTTCAAAGCCCGTTTTAGGGTCAGATGATAATCTCAAATCTTTTTGTCCCATCAGAGTAATCTGATAATACAGCTGTAACTCTTCTGCGGAAAACAAGGGGCTTAGAGCATGCAGCATATCTGCATCGTCCTCATTATTGACGCTCGCCGACACAAGCTGAGCTAAAGCCAGGCGGTGCAAAGCCTGTAATATTTGCTGCAATACTTCGGAGAAGTCAGGCGATAGTTGCGCCATTTCCCTAATAATATTTAACACGCCCAGCGCATTATTATCTGCTAATTGACGTAACAAATCTTCAACAGGCTGCTGAGCAATAGTTCCCAACATCTGGCTTACCGTTTCAGTGTTAACAACATCATTACCATAAACAATCGCCTGATCAAGTAAACTCAAGCCATCACGCATACTACCATCAGCCGCTCGCGCGATTAAACGCAAAGCATTTTGCTCAAATTGAATTTTTTCTTCGCCTAAGATATAGGCCATCTGTTCACTGATTTGAGTAGGTGACAAGCGTTTTAGATTAAACTGTAAACAGCGAGATAAAACAGTGACGGGAATTTTTTGCGGGTCAGTCGTGGCTAACAGAAATTTAACATGTTCAGGCGGTTCTTCCAATGTTTTAAGCAATGCATTAAAACTATGCCCTGATAGCATATGGACTTCATCAATTAAATAAACTTTATATTTGCCACTATTTGGCGCATATTGCGCATTATCTAATAAATCTCGTGTATCTTCGACTTTAGTCCGTGAAGCTGCATCCACTTCAATTAAATCCAGAAAACGTCCTTCATCCAAAGCCTGACAAACGGAACATTGCCCACAGGGATTATAGTCTTGTAGATTTTCGCAATTAATTGCCTTGGCTAAAATTCGGGCTATCGTTGTTTTTCCGACACCGCGTGTGCCAGTAAATAAATAGGCATGATGCAAGCGATCATGTTTTAGGGCGTTAATTAAGGACTGGCTGACGTGTTCCTGACCAACAATTTCAGTGAAATTATGCGGACGCCATTTTCTGGCGAGAACCTGATGATTCATGGCTGAGTGGTAGAATGTAGAGGTTGGGCGGAAACCATGCCAGCCACATCTCGGCACACGAATCTTCTGCTACCGTTGCTCCCTTCCGGGCCTGGCGGGGTTGACAGAATATCGTTGCGAGAGGACCGACACAGTAACCATAATATCGACAACCACTAGCGTTGAAGAATGGCTATTATGCGGTATTTATTTGATCAGATCAAGAGAAAATCGTAATTAATTATTAGTTATTTTTTAACATAGTGACATATACCAGATAATTCATTATCGCGTGGCTGGATAAGCGCAGCATAACCTAGCAAGGAATAGTACAATGCCTTTGCGAGACAGGGTATTCAACCCACTTTAAAGGTTAATTATTTAACGAGCACGGGCATATTTTACCAAACAAAAAGTTAGCTGCTACGGATAGAATGAATAATACAGCCATAAAAACCCCATTCAAAGGAGTGCAATATATTCAGCTATTACTGTTTCGAAAATAGCTAAGAAATGGGCACGAAATAAGTTGAGCAACTGTAGGTGCAAATAAATTCGAACCTACAACCTTGTGTTAATAAAGTTACTCAAGTGATTTCATGCACATTCTTAGGGAGATGGAAACAAATAATCACCCAATATTGCTAGTCTTTTTGTCCGTCTT
>CAZLLL010000419.1:0-3616 GCA_964560255.1 uncultured Methylomonas sp. | reverse complement strand
AGCAATTGAATTTAAAGGCTACCTACAAAATAAAGTATGGGGCTTCGACAGCCTACAACCTACGCCTTTAAATGAATAGTCTACAAATATTAAGTATGTCCCGTCTTAAGTTTGTAGCCGCTTGTCGTATTCCTTTTAATTTTACTGACATACCTCACAAAAAGGTGTTCCACTTGCCGCTGCAGTTTTCAAAGTCACTCGCTGAGCCTGCAAATTAGAAATATCAACCTTTTTAGCCTTCCACACAACAGGAGCAGCAGGTTCTTTATATTGCTCACCTGGTTTGGCTGTATCTGCTTCTTGTGGCTGAGATGGCGTTTGAGACTGGGCACCTTTAACAGAGGCAGCGGAACCACCGCTATTAATTTTGATCATCGCACCACTAATCGTTACCCCTGATGGATTCAAACGTATAAAACTACCGCCTGCTTTAATTGTAATATCCATTCCTGCATGAATAACTATCTTTTGCCCTGCTTTAAAGTGCGTCTCTAACCCTGATGAATTATGATAATTTTTGCTGATTTTTTGGTGTAAATCCTTGCCGACATGGTGGTACTCATTGCCGTCAACATGTAAGCGGTTATCTTTTTTTATGGTGACATTTTTCTGCTCTTCAACTAATTGCTTAAGATCTTTTTTGACAATTAAGCTAAAGTCATTTGTAACATGTTCACGGCGGTTATTTTTAATGCGTAAGTCATAGTCTTTTTCAGCATGTAAATACAGCTGTTCACTGCCTTTTTTATCCTCGAAACGGATTTCATTGTAACCTTGCCCGCCGGGCGATGAATTGGTTTTAATAGTGGATCTGGTTTGATCAGCAGGTAAAGAATAGGGTGTGGTATGTTTACCGTTATACACTTTGCCTGTAATAATTGGACAATCTGGATCGTCTTCTAAAAAATCAACGATTACTTCCTGGCCGATACGGGGGATATTAATGCCGCCCCAGCCTATTCCTGCCCATGCCTGAGAAACCCGTATCCAGCAAGAGCTATGTTCATTGTATAAACCTTCTCTGTCCCAATGAAACTGAACTTTTACAGTGGCATATTTTTCGCTATAAATTTCTTCTCCTTTAGGCCCTACGACAGTGGCTGTTTGTGAGCCATACATTTTGGGTCTGGGCGTGACTCGTGCGGGACGATAGGGGGTAGAAAAGGGAATACATTCAAATTGACTATCAAATATATTTTCTGCAGCTTCTCCGCCTCCGCTTTCCTTTAATGCTTGAGGCTGCTCAACATGTAAATTTAATTCAGTTAATAAGTAACGCTGGTTTAAGCTATCTCTGGGGTGGCTTTCTAAATCAAAATAATGGCCTGGTGTCAGGCTAACACAAAAGCTGCTGCCTTTAGCCTGTTTTTGTTTTGTTTGTTGCTCTTCTAAGCGAATGCTAGCGAATTTGTTTGCCTTTCCTGCGTCGTCAAAACGCCCAGGATAGTGATAAATTTCCAGTTCGGACTGACTACCAGGAGCGGAACTTTCGCCCTCAGGAGAAAAAGGGTGTTTAAAATTATAATCTCTTAAGGTAACTTTATTTGAAACCGATTGCTCAGAATAGTACAGCTGTTGAATATGCTCTTCTGTGTAGCCTTGCCCACCGACTTGAGAGTGAAAAATAATATTTGCATTATTAGGCGTTTCAGGATGAGCGAAAGAGCCATCAGCAAAAATAAGTTTAGGCTTAGCCTCGCTATGCTCAAAAAAATAAAAAATACCTTCTTCTTCTAGTAAACGACTAATAAAGTCTAAATCTGACTCTTGGTATTGAACGCAATAATCGCGCTGTGAAGGGGATTGGTTAAGCTTAAATTCAAATAATAATCCTGGGATGGCTTCTTTTAGTATTAGCTCAATAATATCTTGCGCACTTTTAAATTGAAAAATACGACAGTTAATACGTTTAGTCAAATACCAGAGAGCAGGAATAACGGTTGCGTGATAAACAGTAAAGCGATTGTGCTGGTCGCGTTGCTCAAAACAATTAACCATGCCATGTATATAACGCTCGACACCATAGTCTGTTAATGCCATGGTAAGAATGGCAGGCTTATCCACCATTTTAGCAAAGTCAATCTCAGGATTTTCTGAAACCAGCCTTAATTCAAGTCTGGAGAGCGTCGAAATTCCCTCATAACTATGAAACCCTAATACCCCAAATTTTTCATCAGCAATGCTAAATAAATAATGGGCCTGATCTGCTGAAATATTTTTAGCCATAATTATAGAGTAGAGGGATTTTTGAGCCAAGGATTTAAGATTAGGGAGCTGGAAATAAATAATCGTCCAATATTGGGCAGGATTTTTGTTCGTATTCAAGGCGTAGTAACAGGCGCATAGCTGGCTACGTAACTGTTGCTACAACACAGAAGACGGACAAAAAGACTAGCAATATTGGATGATTATTTGTTTCCATCTCCCTTAGACGAGTAACATTCCACCACTCTGCACCGCGAGATACAGAGCGTGGAAACGAAACTTACCTATTTGAATACCATATAAGTCTATATAGCCCTATATAAAGTAAACAATTAATTAGCTTGCCAGTCATCAGAAGAAGATGTTCCAGCTTTTGTGTGCTCCCACTCAATTTTTCTATAAGCGAAATACCAACGCTCTTCATGACGAAGCGGCATATTCTCTACTACTTTAGTATGAGGTACAACAACATCCATATCCACTAGCAAAGCTTCCGTTAGTATATGCGTAAAGTATTCTATTTCTTCTGAGCCTTCCGTACGCACCCAGGAGATATTAACCGTTAAGCGCTCTCCTGCACAGAGTGCCTGATAAAGCAATGGGGATGCTTTATCAAATTCCTTCCGTATCATGAATGGCTTATGAACTCTGGATCCTGAAGGTTGCCCGTTACTAGGATCTGTAGGTAAGAAAATTTTATGTTCAACTGCAAGAATATTAGAATAATCTCCCCACTTGTCTTTAAAGTTACCTTGGCCTAAACTATCTGCACTATTTGCGCTAGCAGTAATAAGACCCTGATCGTCGCCTTCGACTTTAATATATGCTGGTGATGGCATTGTATGCTCCTTAATGTGTATTAATAACAATATTACTCAAGCAAAGGGCGTGCCAGATTATATTATCAATAAAAGCAATGATTTATATTTTTAGCCCCCTTATCTTGGGGGATTTTTTGCACAGCAGTGTGCAAACTTTATCACAGTAGTAAGAGTAAGTGGGGTTAGTAAACTTTAACTCTTACTGAGCCTACCCATCTTCTTTTTTGTCACCCGACAAGATGTTAGCTTTTCTATTTGCTCACCAAATAAAGCACTGCCCAAAGCCAAACCTCGATTTGTACTCGCACGAATTTCTGTCAATAATTCCTTACCTAACTGTATCTTAAACAGCTCTCTGTAAAGCCTCTCTCTTTCTTTTTTATCTTTTCCTAATAATAAATATTCTTCATGAGGCGTTTGTAACTTTGTCTCTACTCCCAGTGCATTGCACCCATAACTTGACCAGTTATATTTCGCAGGATCATCAACCATGCCTGCCCTGACTGGGTTCAATTCAATATAGCAATAAAGTGAAAGTAAGGGAGCTGGAAATAAATAATCGTCCAATATTGGGCAGGATTTTTGTTCGT
>CAZLLL010000418.1:0-3618 GCA_964560255.1 uncultured Methylomonas sp. | reverse complement strand
AAGTCGAATTGATTACGCAGGCGATAGTATTTAAAGTAACGTGATATAAAGCGGGATGGCGTATTTATTTGGGTTATATTATCAATATTTGGCAGTTGACGCAGTGAATCATAAGGTGCCATCATATAGCAGATTTCTAATTCAGGGCGTTTATGCAATACACTTATAAAAATACGCTGTATATTAGTTGCCTGCATGTTAATCGTCCATGGGATGAGAATTTTTTTAATCGCTGAGTCATTTATAATACGGCTCAGTTCAGCAATTTTTTCAAATTTATACGGTAACTGAATGTCTTTTTTACCTTTAACACCTTGTTGAAAATCGGCAATGGCCTGCATGTGTAATTCAGCCAAATCTGGTTTTCCTACTAATTGATAGTACCAGGCTTTTTTCAGTGTCCAGCGTATTGAATGGTTAATGGCCTCTTTATCGCTGTATTTATCTAATAAATATAAAATGTTGCGGTTATCATAATAAAGGATCCAGCTGGGTATTTTTGCTATTGCAGACAGGTGCCAGATGAGTGACTTGGCTGATACTGCAATTCGGTGGCCTGCTTTAGCTATGCGCAAACACCACTCTACGTCATCAAAGTGAATAAAGAAATCCATCCACAAGCCTGATTCTTTTGCAACAGGGGCACGAATTAAGAGTGATGCCGCCGCAACATAATCAACATCCATGGCAGCCTGACAATGCATCAGTAATTGACTTAAATCAGCATGAGCTGTCAATAAGTTTTCTATTGGCTTACCACGCCAGTTTGGAACCTCCTCAAAGTGACGATTAAACAATAAGCCGCCTGTACTTTGATCAACAAATGCGCCCATTTCATTAATTCGCCATGGGTAGTCTAGCTGCATCATGGTAGATCCGGCAATAGCAATATCAGAATTTTCTTCTAATAGATTAACTAATTCACTGAGTGCGTTTTTATGCACGACTACATCGTTATCTAACAACCAAAGGTAATCATAGCGCGAATCAGCTTGTGCAAATGCCCACGCTAATCCGGTATTAAATCCGCCTGTACCACCGATGTTTTTTGAGTTGCGAATAATTTGAATATCACCAAATTGAGACTCCAGTGCTTCAACAGTACCATCATTACTGGCATTATCAATCACGAGTATATCCAGCTGTTCTCTAGGATAATTAATGGCTGATAAAGAATTGAGCAGGTCAATAACATACTCTTTTTTATTCCAGGTAACGATGATAATAAGAATGCTTGCTGTTGATTTCATGTGCGTTTGAATAGTTGATGAATAAGGCTGTTTTGTTTCCAGAAAGCGATACAGTCTTGCTGAATATTTGCCGGTAAAATAGTTTTAGTTATAGGGGCACTAAGCCCTTGGTAGACGGCCTTAAGGTAAGGCTTGATTTCTCCAAAGTTGATCGCACGAACCAGTCCAATGACTATGCGTGAAAAAATCAAATAACTAAGTTGCGGTTGTGAATAATAACGTCGTAATATCCACAAAGTATTACGCGTTGGAAAAAAAATGCGTCGTTCACCTGAGCGCAGACTTGGCATACCTTGATGGACAATGATAAAAGCAGGATCGTATAAAATATCATAGCCGAGCAGGCGAATACGAAAACTGACTTCAATCTCATTTTGATAAAGAAAGAAGTTTTCTGGATACCAGCCAATTTGTGCGAATAAATCACGCCTGATAATAAAGCCGCAGCCGATAAAAAAAGGTGATCGAGTCAGTGTGTTGTTTTTAGGCAGGTGCCAACTCCATTGGGGGGAGCCATCAGGTGATTGAATATGCGCTGCAATAAGGCCTATGTCTTGTCGTTGGGTTAGTGTCTGTAGCGCATGGTCGATACCGGTAAGATCCATTGGGCAGGAATCATCATCTAATATTAATAAATATTTACCTCGAGATTGATTAAACCCCGCATTATAGCCAGTAATTCCCTTATTTTCAGGCAGTAAAATACTAATGATGTCAGCTTGTTTCTGTAAGTATTCTGCGGTACCATCCACTGAGCCATTATCGACAGCAATAATCTCAATATCATCACGTCTGGCACAAAGGTCTAGCAGTTGTGTGCTGGTAAATTGAGTTTCTGTTAGTTTATTAAAGTTAAGAAAAACAATACTTAATTTTATCGGTGAAGTCATTTAAGTCATAAATTTAACGGCTGTAAAGCAGTGTATAGGTCGAATGACATAGCTTTATTTGCCAAAAGGTCTGATCCTGTTATTGACGGCATTGCAATATACTGGAAACGGTTATACTATCTCAAATAGGCTCCTTAGGAATGGGAATTGAATAAGTTGTGCAATTATGACGCAGTATTTTTGTTTGCCTTCAAGGCGCGGTAACAGGCGCATAGCTAGCGACGTAACTGTTTCCGCAACGCAGAAGGCGAACAAAAAGACAAGTCAGAATGCACACGTTATTTGATTCCCATTCCTTAACTTCACGTTTTACAAAGGAGATCTGAATGGTTACAATTTTTCTGTTGTTTACTTGATAATAAAGTGCTCAATATTTGAGTAATCGCTGAGGCAGTTATTACGATAGCTGCTAATAGCAACATAATAAGCACTACCAGTACCAAGGTCGACAGACAGATCATGGCTATTGTTCATATCAATATTGTAAATAGTCAGTGCATCGGGGTAGGGTGCATAATTTAAACGATAGCCTGATATATTGTTTAAAGTGTTCCATTGTGCAGACGCTATATTACCATCTATGTGTAGCTTAAGCGAAACTATAGGGAGAGCTGCTTCCTCTGAGCAAATATGTTCAGAAATAAAGCTAGCGTAATTTTTCAAGCGCGTATAAACACCATAAGAACCAGCTGCAGCGCATTTAAATCCCCAGCTAGTAATGCCAGCCTGGCGCCATGTCTGGCTTTCATCATCAAAAACGATAAGGGGTCCTCCACTATCGCCACTACAAGTGTCTTTATGGCCTAGGCCATCTCCTGCACAAAGCATATCATCAGTGATGTTGTGCATGCTTGATTTACAGAGTGCGTTGTTAATAAGAGGTAAGGAAACCTGCTGTAGTTCAGTCGTGTATTCGAGTGAATTGCTGGAAGTCGTTCCCCAGCCTAATGCAATGGCAGACTTTCCGGCTTTATCTTGAAAACTAAAGGGCGGTAATACTAAAATGGACTGGGTGTTTGATGATGATTTTAATTTAATTAAAGCAAGGTCATTTTTTAAACTGAAGTTATCAAATAAAGGGTGGATAATCATGCGCTCTACCGTTAAGCGTTCTGAGGGTAAGCTATCAAGATTTACCTGATTGATAATAACATCAAAACTGGCAGTGCTCTTGTTAATAACGCAATGAGCAGCTGTTAATACCCAATTCTTGGCGATTAGGCTAGCACCGCAAAATAAGTCATTGTTAATTGAGGGATGTTTATGAACCAAGCCTGTCATCCACGGCCATGCACTCGGTGCAGCAGGTTTTCCGCCTATTATTCTCGCAAAAACCTGGGGGAGTGAGGCACTATAGGTATAAGCTGGTAACAGAGCCAGCAGAGTCCATGAAAATATTGTAAAGATTTTATTAGGTATCATCACCGTCCAATATGTGCTAATAATGAAATATATATAATCATTTTATTCTTTCTTAT
>CAZLLL010000417.1:1215-3640 GCA_964560255.1 uncultured Methylomonas sp. | reverse complement strand
AGGCCACGTAGCGGCAGCAAGGAGGCTAGATTTAAGTCGGGATCTTGAGGTGTTTTCATACTGTGCAGCTATTGTTGGCCGGTAAGGAGTATATCAATAGGGTCGGAGTCATTTATTTTTTATACCATTCATATCGGGCGAAGGGGAAATATTAATAACTCTGACCCCATTGATTTTATGCGAAAAACCAGTAAGCAATAAAAATAGCAGCCATAATCCCCGCAAAATCAGCTATTAATCCACAGGCTAGCGCATGGCGAATGTTTTTTATGCCGACTGAGCCGAAGTAGACAGCTAATACATAAAAAGTTGTCTCGGTGCTGCCCTGAACAATGGCTGATAGACGGCCAGCAAATGAATCGGCACCAAAGTTCTGCATGGTGTCAACCATCATTGCACGTGCGCCGCTGCCACTGAAGGGTTTCATTAGGGCGGTTGGCATGGCATCTATAAAACGAGGGTCTAGATTGGCGAATATAACGCCTTGACGTAGTGCATCCATGAGCAGCTCCAGTGCGCCACTTGCTCTGAATACTCCGATAGCAACAAGCATGGCAACCAGGTAGGGAATAATAACGATTGCAGTCTGAAAACCTTCCTTTGCTCCTTCAATAAAAGCCTGGTAAGCATCTATTTTTTGGTAAGCGGCACTGCTGATAAAAACTATAATCAGTGTAAATAAAATCAGATTACTGATCAATGCGGACTGAAATAGCATATCGGCTTGAGACAGTTGAGAAAAATAATAGACAGTGCCAGATACCAGTAGCGTAAAACCACCTAAATAGGCGAGGATAGTTTTATCCAGCAAGTTAATTTTTTGTACCCAGCTGACGGCTAATAAGCCACATAGAGTAGACATATAAGTGGCAAGCAAAATGGGAATAAAAACATCGGTTGGGTGTACTGCCCCCATCTGTGCTCGATAAGTAAAAATACTAATGGGGAATAGCGTGACTGCTGAGGTATTGATCACTAAAAAGAGAATTTGCGCATTACTTGCACTGTCTTTATCTGGGTTAAGTGTCTGTAATTCTTGCATGGCTTTAATGCCTAAGGGCGTTGCGGCATTGTCCAGGCCTAATGCATTGGCTGAGATATTCATGACCATCGCGCCAAGAGCGGGGTGATGTGCGGGGATTTCAGGCATTAATTTGCTAAATAGAGGCGTTAAGCCACGTGTTAATAAGTCAATAAAACCACTGCGTTCACCTATACGCATAATACCTAGCCAGAGAGCAAGTACACCTGTTAGGCCTAAAGAAATATCAAACGCTGTTTTAGACATGGCAAATAATGCTGCCATTATTTCGGTAAAAATAGTTTGTTCGCCTAGAATCAGCAATTTGAAAAGAGCGGTGATAAAAGCGCTGATAAAAAAGAAAATCCAGATAATATTGAGCATAGTGTGGCAATTTACCTATATTGTAGAGCGGACTTTAGTCTGTAAGTGTACGTAAAAATAGGGGGTATGTGGTTTGAATTCTGCTGTATTGTTTCACATTTTGCATTGCGAGACGGGGTATTCACCCCGTTGCAAACGTTTATAGGCTAAATACCCCGTCCAGCAGCTGTGAAGTGTATTCGCTATTGATGTTTCGGAAAAGCTAAAGCTATTTTACGTCTTTCATTATGTCCTATGTGTATTAAGTCAATATGTGATAGGTCTATCAAAAAATATTGTTTCTTTTTTGGAAACAAACTAACAATATTTAGTTGTATTGTTAGTTTGTTCTGATGCTGTATAGTTAATTTATATGATTAACAATCCATCCTAGCGATTAAAGAGTAACGCAATGAATGATTTACAAAAAGATATTTTAGTCGGCTTATTATTTATAACTGGATTTTTTGGTTTAATTTCTGGTGCATTTATGGTTTCAGTACTTATTTTTGGTCTATCTGCCCTGTTCAGCAATATCTATTTGAGCAGCCGTACGCAAAGTTAATCAGTTTTATGTGATTTTTCCTGTAGGATCTATAAACAAAGTCTTAATGTTGTTTATTTTTATAACGCTTGTTGCATTTTATTGCTTCAGGCGTTTTTTTTGCCTGTTTAAATAAAGGGGTCAGTGTCATTTATTTCTGCAAAGCATCTTTCTAATATCCAAATAATTAACACTGACCCCTTTATTTACTTTATTTATTTGAAGAACAATTGATTTATATCAAATCATTCATTTACTTAGAATGCTAAGATAAATTGTCTATAGAGGGAGCAAACTTAAAAAGAAAGTCTGATACTCCGTAGTGTACTACCTATAACAAAAAAATTTGTTATTAATTATTATTAGAGGCAACAAAATGAAAAAAATTATATTAACAATTGTACTGGGTTCTTTGCTACCAGCCTTAGTCGTTGCTAAAGACAAAAGAATGCACAATGATAATCCTAATACATCAACACCATTAATGACAGGAAAGC
>CAZLLL010000417.1:0-1115 GCA_964560255.1 uncultured Methylomonas sp. | reverse complement strand
AAAAGAATGCACAATGATAATCCTAATACATCAACACCATTAATGACAGGAAAGCGTATGATGATGGGCGATAACCCATATTCTTCACATCCCAAGGATTATGCTAAAGCGGCACAGAAAAAAAGCACAGTAAATAAAGGGTATACAGTTATCCCATACAAAAAATAGCCTTGTTTCTAATGTGAAATAAAGGGGGCAGTGTCATTTATTTCTGCAAAGAATCTTTCTAATATCCAAATAATTAACACTGACCCCTTTATTTATTATAAATACCCATCACTATTTTTTTCCACCCAGCGACTGATATCATCAACCAGTATTTCCTTCTTCCAAAAAGGCACATTCGACTTTAATTGCTCCATAATATAACGGCTTGCATCAAACGCATCACCTCGGTGTACCGACCAAATAGCCACTAACACCAAAACATCATCAGGATAAACATCTCCAATACGATGAATGATCAGTGAGTCAAGTATAGCCCATTGTTTTTCAGCTTCAGTCACAACAAGGGCTAATTGCTTTTCAGTCATGCCAGCATAGTGCTCCAAAGTCATTCCTTTAATATGATCTCCTTCATTAAAATCACGCATAGTCCCCATAAATAGGTTAGTCGCGCCATATTTACCGGCTAATGCTGTTTGTGATATTTGATACGCCTGAACTTCTTGAAAAGGATCAAATTCAGCGGGCACTATTTTAATCATTTCAGCCTCCGGTTATGGGCGGAAAAAAAGCAACTTCATCTCCATCAACAACCTGATGTTTCAGATCAACATATTCCATATTAACTGCTGCCAGCGTATTGTCAGGCATCAGCTGGGAGGGTACGGCTCGCGCCCATACATCTGCAACCTGCATACTCCCGTCAAAATCCAGGTGATCGGTATCACGCCCCAGAGTTTCTTTTAAACTTGCAAAATAACGCACTTTTATCGTCACGGCCATTCACTCTCACACTAAAAAAATAGATAATATACCAATCTTGCAGGTTTGTTATTTACCAAAACTTGAAAACCAATATAAGATGGCTTTCAATCGCTCCATATTAAAACGGTAGTGCTTAGGGAGATGGAAACAAATAATCATCCAATATTGCGAGTCTTTTTGTCCGT
>CAZLLL010000416.1:0-3651 GCA_964560255.1 uncultured Methylomonas sp. | reverse complement strand
GACGGACAAAAAGACTCGCAATATTGGATGATTATTTGTTTCCATCTCCCTAAGATACAGTTCCTCGTTTACGAATAGCCACTGATTAGCTATACTGAGTCAGTGGCTTCATTCGTTTCTTACGACATATAGGTGAATTGCGTGAAAAAAAATAATATGAAAAAAGGCATATTTATAGCCTTATTACTTGCAAGTCCTTTCGTGACGGCAGGTACTGAGTACCCAGCAGCTGACTTTCAGCCCAAAGTACTCTATCAAGATACAAGTTATCAGCATGAAGAGGCTGCATCTTCTAGTGCCAGTAGTAGTGCTTCATTTGGCACAAAGTCTAGGGCAGATGCTAATTACCCCGCAGCGACTTTTCAGCCCGAAGTATTATTTCATGATACGGAGTATAAACATAACGATGGTGCCGCATCAAGCAAATCAGCCCCTTTAGCAGCGTGGACTGAAAAAGAAACAGAAGTAGCAGATATAGCTGTATCTGAAGCTAAAGCTGATGAGGCTTCCATTAACCCTCTATTTGCTATTGTCATATTGGGTGTTGCCGGATTTTTATTTGCTAATAAACCCAAAAGAAGTAAAAGTAAATCTAAAAAAGCAAAAAAAGCTACTTTTACAGAAGGATTAACCGGTGTCGCTAAATACTTAGAGGCTAAAGCACCTAAACTTTCAGGTGTCGCAAAATATTTAGAGTTGAACCAACCTGCACCGAAATCAGGTGTTGCTAAATATGTTGCAAGAAAAGTTGTTGCAGCAAAAAAAGCAGCTTCAGAAAAAACAACTGGCGTAGAAAAATATGTGCGTAATAAAGGGTAATTAATATGGGATTTTTATCAGGTATTTTTTCCAGTAAACGAACTAGTTCAGATATCTATCGTAATGATGACCCAGTAGAGTCTTTAGGTGAAGAAATAACGAGTGTTGCTAAATATATCAATGCTCAAAGTGAAAAACCTGCCAGGATATCTAGTTATACAAAAAAATTAAGTGGTGTTGGTGAGTATATAAAAAACCATAATGCTACATGGGTTGAACTAACAAGTGCTGAAAAGGACGTGATAAATACTCGTATTAATACAGCTTTAGAACTTAGAAAAATAGAGGAGAGCTTGATGAGTGATGAAAATAAAGAACTAAGCGGTGTCGCAAGGTATGTTGAAAGTCAGGAGCAAGCCTGTCTTGCTGCCCAACTTGAAGAAAAAAAATTGACGGGTGTCGAAAAATATATATCAAATATTGTTGCCAGTAAACCTGCTACAACGGGTGTTGCAAAATATTTGAAAAATCGTGCTGAAGTCAAGGTAAGTAGTGTTGATAGATATGTGATTAACAAGTCTTTGGCGGATAAAAACAAACCAGAGCCAGAGATTGCTCTTGAGCCTAGTAGCGTTGCTAAGTATTTAGAAAATAAACCTACCATGTTGACGAGTAGTGTCGCTAAATATATTGCTAAGCAACTGGTTACAGCAAGGCAAGTTGTTGATGTAGAACCCGTTTAAAAATATTTTAGTATGTGGAAATGTTTTTATTGAATAAATTACTTTCGGCTTTTTTGCCGAAAGTAACGATAGGTCATTTTAAATAGGCACTAATTAAATCTATTTTCCTTAATTTCCAATACAATTAAGGAAAATAGATTTTATTGATTATTGTTCAATATTTTATGGGGACTGCCTTTACGAGATATGAAGCTCAGTAAATATTAGAGATGAGCACAGTGTTTTTTTGTGCGGGTATGTTTTCTAGGAGTGGCTTGCCCCCCCCAGTACAAATATAGTTAATTGGCTAAAATTCTATTCAGTATCCTAATCAATGCATTGTTATGTATTGATTTTTTGTTTAAACATCATTATAAAGGTATCTAACTATGGCTAATTTTTTAGATCAACTTAAAGCAGTAACAGTAGCAGTTTCTGACACAGGTGATATCGGTGCAATTGAAAAATTTACACCACGGGATGCAACTACAAATCCTTCACTAATTACCGCAGCTGCGCAAATGCCACAATATCAAAGCATTGTTGACGATACATTAAAAGGTGCTCGTGAGACAGCGGGTGCATCTGCTTCATCTGCAGATGTGGTAGGACTTGCTTTTGATCGTTTAGCGGTTTCTTTTGGTTTAAAAATTCTAGAAATCGTACCTGGTCGTGTTTCTACAGAAGTAGATGCGCGTTTGTCTTATGATACAGAGGCGACCATTGCAAAAGGACGTGATTTAATCGCTCAATATGAAGCCGCTGGAGTCGGTCGTGAGCGTATTTTGATTAAAGTTGCCGCCACTTGGGAAGGAATCCAGGCAGCTAAGGTGCTTGAGAAAGAAGGTATTCATACTAACCTGACATTAGTCTTTGGCAAGCATCAAGCCATTGCATGTGCGCAAAATGGTATCACTTTAATCTCTCCTTTTGTCGGTCGTATTCTTGATTGGTACAAAAAAGATACTGGTCGCGACTCCTATGAACCAGCAGAAGATCCTGGTGTTGTTTCAGTGACAGAAATCTTTAACTATTACAAAAAATTCGGTTTTAAAACTGAAGTAATGGGGGCTAGTTTCCGTAATATTGGTGAAATCACTGAATTGGCAGGTTGTGATTTATTAACAATTTCTCCGGCCTTATTAGATGTACTTCAATCTACTGAAGGAAATTTACCTATAAAACTTGATGCTGATAAAGCGCAAGCTATGGATATTACAGAAATTAATGTTGATAAAGCAACATTTGATGCTATGCATGCTGAAAACCCTATGGCGACTGAAAAGTTAGATGAAGGTATCAAGGGTTTTGAAAAAGCACTTGTTACTTTAGAAGAGCTACTCGCTGGGCGTCTTGCTGAAATAGAAGCTTAACTTCCTTCTTTTAGTAAACTTAAGAAAAAGGTCTACTTTGTAGACCTTTTTTTATGCCTTAACGAAAAAATTACTCGTTGTAAAGCAGACTGTAGCCTGCTAATCAAGGAGTGCATACTATCATTCAAAAGTTCCTCACGCCTATCAAGGTAACTCGTAACAAATAACCTACCCATCTTGCTTGTCTTTTTATCCGTCTTCGGTGTTGTACAAACAGTTACGTATAGACTCTAAGATAATTAATTTTTAGGTAATTATATATAAGCAATTGAAAAATTAATGTGAACTTTTTATAAATTTTTCGGGGTTAGTTCTAACTTCGGCCACTTTGACTAAAATTATTTTTTAGAACTGTTTAACGTTGTTGTAAAACAATTACTTAAAATATGTCGTGAATATTTTTTAATGAAAGTGGCCGAAGTTAGAACTAACCCCAATTTTTCACTACCGTACACTTTTAAAAAGGGCTGTAAAGCTTGATTTAAAAGGGTATTTAATATTGCTTTAATAAAAAAATAATTAAATAAGGGAGCAGGAAATTAATAATCGTCCAACTGAAAAAATATAATATATAAATATCAGTTAGTTATATATTTATCTTGGATGATTATATTTTTCCATCTCCCTAAGCTATTTTTAGAGCTAAAATTGTTCAAATGTTATAAGGTAAAATGATTGAAAAACCATCTATAGATTATTCTACAAGGTTTTTAACCTTTTTAAAAAGTGTACGGTAGTGAAATAAATTTTGGAAATTATTTATCTGAGAAACTATATCGGAAATAGTGAAATTTTGG
>CAZLLL010000415.1:0-3652 GCA_964560255.1 uncultured Methylomonas sp. | reverse complement strand
AGGGAGCTGGAAATAAATAATCGTCCAATATTGGGCAGGACTTTTGTTCGTATTCAAGGCGTAGTAACAGGCGCATAGCTGGCTACGTAACTGTTGCTATAACGCAGAAGACGGACAAAAAGACTCGCAATATTGGGTGATTATTTGTTTCCATCTCCCTAAGGAAGGGACTGTACGGTTACTCCGAATATGTTGCTGTTTTGAAGAAATTGGGTTTTGATGTTTTAATCGCTGAAATTTTTGCTAAAATTGACAAGTTATTAGAGTTATTATTGTGAATATTCATTAATAATCAGTATGTTATATTTTTTAGTGTGCTTCATTTTTTGAAGAAACGGATAAAACTGTATTTTACCTGGGATCTTAACAAATATATTATTTTAATCAATTGATTTTAAATAAGTTTTTTTATTTATTCACAAGAACAACTCTATTAACTCTAAAGTCCAGTCAATCTTTACATTTAGGTGGCATAGGCACCTCTGGGACAGAGCCAAACAAACTCCAGCTGCTTGATTCGGTAATTTCAAATGTATAAGGTGTATTACTCGCTTTTATATAAGCAGAGGACGCTGTTTCACTTTGAACACTGAAATCATCATCTAAAGGCTCACAAAGAATATCAATTTGCAGTGGCCCCGGCTTAATTGTTATAAATTGCTTCTTAGCAACGACCTTACCGCAAATGGTCGTTTGAGATGTAATAGCCATCTGATTCGCTAATATGTCCTTACCAGGATCCCCATAGAAGTAAAGGCCAGATTTTTTTTCCGTAAAGGTCAAACGACGCGTACTGCATTCAGTTATCAAGACGGCTGGCCCCGCTTTTTCCTCACCCAGTAATGGCTGTGTTTTAGTCCAGTAAATAAGCACCTTGCGTTCATGATAGTCAGAGCTTAAAGCATTGATTTCACCTTGATACAAGCTATTAGTACAGCCCTGAAATAACAGTAAGATAAAAAATATCAAGAAGATAGGGGAGCATTTGTTCATTTTATTTATCCTTAATGAGTAATTAAATCAACCAGACCATCACCGACCACTGGGTTATCCCAATAAGCCACATGCGCTGCAAGCCAGATTTTTCCGGTATCAACCGCTATATCTCGAATAACCCAGCCCTGCTCTTGAGTGCCGTCTAAATAATGTTCCGCAATTGCAAAACTATTCAGGGCTTGACCTAATATTTTGCCGGACACGACGGGATCATTTCTATCCCAGTAATTCAACCAGCGAAACCATTTCGTGCCAATACCTAATGCTGAAACTTGCTGACGGTTTCTGGCAAACATCGACAAGCCTATAGGCGAACCAAGAGTTATCAGCCCCTGAACTGGCCAGCTGCGGCGTGAATGCCTGGCAAACAATTGAGGATCCTGCATTAACTCATAAAGTACATCAAAAGCATAAATCGTACCTAGGCTATGGGCCACTATATAACAAGGGTTTCCTTGCTCAAAAATTTGCAGGATTTTCTCCCTAAAACCCTTACGAATCTGTGCTGCAGTACTGGTATCCTGACGAGAAATAACAACATCACCAATCAGCTCAAGTGCTATAGTCGCTAGTGAGGTACCGAAAGGTGTGGGGAGAATTAGCTGAGTAAGCCGCCGATAGTTTTTTTGCGCTTGATCATTGATATTTTCATAACGATAAATATCTGTATTGAATTGCAACGGGATATTTCCAAGCCTGTGACTGATTAACTGACTGATCAACTTATGCTGGTTTAGACCTGTTTCATCTCCCAGCTGGACTCCATGAATGACTAATACCGTTCGAGATTTGGATGGATCAACTTTAATTTGGGTTTTGGGTGAGTCAACCGCCATATGAGCCTCCTTATTGCTTTCCTTTTGAAACAAAATTCACACTCTATCCGCAGGCTATTTAATATTACTGACCATTATTAGAGAAGTCAATCAATGTAACCGTTCAGATCCCCCTTTGTAAAATGGGAGTTAAGGAGCCTTTTTCTAATAAAACCTCCCCCCTAGGCCCTCCTTAATAAGGAGGGGGACTGAATGGTTAGGGAGCTGGAAATAAATAATCGTCCAATATTGGACGATTATTTATTTCCAGCTCCCTTAGTTTAAAAGCAATTTTTCTACTAAACATTTTTTTTTAACTATTTGTGGAATAAATAAAAAATAGCTCTGCTGATAAATAGAAAAGAGCAGAGTATCATTTTTTTTATGCAGTTTAACGGTCGTTTGGGTAGCAGTAGAAAAACTATCAGTCAATTTCTGTTCTAGCGTGACTAGGTTATTAACTAACTCCACCTGTATAAATGTGGATATATTTTTATTGAAATAAATACCATCACCTATATTGCCAGCAGGTGTATATTCTCCGGTGACGGTTAAGTATTCTTTGCCTGTATTAGAAAAATCAACATGAATTTTACATGCTGAGCCGTAGTTCAGATCTGTTTCTACAAAGCGACCATCGAGTTCCAGCTTTAGTCGCTTGAGATGAAAAAATTGCTTTACCGTAGAGAAAGCTAATTGTTTATTGTTTATTGCATTCGCATTCATTGTGACTAATGCCATGATCACCATGAATAATAATTTAGACATATTAAGCTCCATCCTTTAACAATACCTTCGCCAAAACATCACACTATTCTCAGTTGCAATCGCGGGTAAATAACTGACTTATGAAAGGGCAGTTGCTATAAAATACGTAAATCCAAACAACGCGTATAAAACACCCACTGCTCATGAACGAAGTTACCACATTTTTAGCTTGCTTACACCCTTTTGTTAATAGCGCGACTTTATATTTTACGTGGACGGGTGAATATTCAGGAAAAGGAAAACCCAAAAAATAGGGAGATAGAGTGGATTATCAAAATCTACCAGAAGAACATTTAAAGTCAGAAGAAACTGAAAATCATGTTCACACATCCATTTATCAATTCGGCTACCAACTTAAGACGGGACACCAGTAATATAAGCTGGTGGAGGGCATCCATGCTATATGCGCCTTGCGAGAATTATTTGAGTGATCCAGCTACTCAAACTGTCCCGTCTTAAGTTGGTAGCCATCAATTCAATGCATTGCACAAGAAATTTGCAGACCCAGTCAATGTGGTTATTATTTTAAAAAATAACTTGAAAACAGGAAAGCAGGCACGTGTCATTTTGTTTAGCTCCGACCTTGACCTTGGCTGGGAGAATCTTATTGAATACTATCGACTAAGATTTCAGATCGAATTTAATTTCCGAGATGCCAAACAACACTGGGGACTGGAAGATTTTATGGTCATCAAAGAACAAGCTGTCTGTAATGCAGCCAATATATCCATGTGGATGGTCAATTTATCACAGGCCATGCTGGCCTCCTCAAATGAAGAAAGCATACTTGACCTGAAAGCCCGTCACCATGGGCTTCGCTATGCCCGTGAGGTATTTAAAATGCTTCCCAAAAACCTACAAGTCATTAATATTAATGATGCTCTTCAGCGACTTTCAGCTATAGGGCGCATTCATGACGAAAAAATAGCTGCATAGTGGCGAAGGTATTGAAATACACCATAGATTATAAATTTTAGGTATAGAAGATGTCCCAAGAAAATAGTGCCACCGGCTACTCAGGAATGGGAATCAAATAACTTGTGCATTCTGACTTGTCTTTTTGTTCGCCTTCT
>CAZLLL010000414.1:0-3677 GCA_964560255.1 uncultured Methylomonas sp. | reverse complement strand
GTTACCGCGCCTTGAAGGCAAACAAAAATACTGTGTCATAATTGCACAACTTATTTAATTCCCATTCCTCAATAAGGAGGGGTTAGGAGGAGGTTTTATTAGAAAAAGGCTCCTCAACTCCCATTTTACAAAGGGGAATACGAACGGTTACTTCTTTATTTGTCAATTTACACTTTTCGATATTTAAAAAACGCAGGAGTCAAAAGCTTTAGCTTTTTTATAAAGCCTGCTTTGTGTGTTAAATAATATCTTACACAAAAAAAATCTATGCTGAGTTATCGTCATTCGTTTCACGCAGGCAATTTTGCTGATGTATTAAAACATACAGTGCTAATACATATTTTGCAGCATCTAAAAAAGAAACAGAAGCCGTTTTGTTATGTAGATACTCATGCCGGAGCAGGGTTGTATTCATTAAATAGCGCTCATGCCGGAAAAACTGAAGAGTTTGTACAGGGTATTGGTGCTTTATGGCAAACCAGTCAGCTACCTCCGAGTATTGCCACCTATGTCAATATGATCAAAGAATTTAATTCTCAGGCTGTTTTAGACTATTATCCTGGCTCCCCATTGATAGCCAGACATTTATTACGCAAACAGGATCGCCTGTTTTTATATGAGCTACATAATACTGATGTCAAGCAACTTGAAACAGCAATTTACCCTGATAAACGTGTGCAGGTACACCACACAGATGGCTTTCAATACTGCCCAGGGCTAATGCCACCAGCACAGCGACGAGGTCTGGTATTAATTGATCCAGCCTATGAAATCAAAACGGACTATGAACAGGTCATCACCACTCTTATGCAATTATATAAGCGTTTTTCCACAGGTACTTATGTACTTTGGTATCCTGTTGTTGAGCGCTCACGTATTAATAACATGGAAAAAAAGATTCAGGCTAGTCCCTTAAAAAATGTACAGCTTTTTGAGTTAGGCCAGCGCAATGATAGTCAGGCATATGGTATGACGGCAAGCGGTCTGGTTGTTATTAATCCTCCCTGGACACTCAAGACAGAAATGCAACAGGCTTTACCTTTTCTGGCAAAGCGGCTAGGCGTTGATAATCAAGGTAGTTTCCGGATAGTTCAATTAAAAAATGAATAATTCTCTACAAGCTGGCATAAATCAGCGCACCCTTACCTTTCTATTGGTTTCACTTGGCTTAATAACATTCCCGCATGTGTTTCATGTACCTGTGCCAATTATTAGCTTTTTCTTTTTTTTATTAATATGGCGATTTATCGGGGTATGGTGGCCTGACTATTTGCCTAATAAATGGCTGGTATTTTTGCTATTACTCAGTGGTATCGGGCTACTATTTATTCTGCATCAGGGTGTTTTTGGGCGTGATGCAGGAACCGCGGTGTTTGTGACAGCACTGGGCTTAAAATTACTGGAAATCAAAAGCCAGCGTGATTTATACCTGATTACTTATCTGGCATTTGTTGTTGCTGCATCACAATTTCTTTATCTGCAAAATATTCTAATGGCAGGCTATATCCTATTAGTCTGTATCAGCCTGTTAGCAACACTTATTTGTATCAATAGCCAGCATTTAACACATTTTCAATCCTTAAAAGTAGCCGCAAAGATTTTGTTTCAGGCATTGCCGTTAGTGGTCATTATCTTTATCTTTTTTCCTCGTATTGAAGCACCGCGCTGGTCATTTTTACAAGATAGTAATACCGCTATGACAGGCTTGGGTGATACCTTAGAGCCTGGATCTATCAGTCAATTGGGGGTTTCAGGTGAGCGGGTTTTTCGAGCTAAATTCAGCGGAGAAATACCCCCGCCAGAATTACGCTATTGGCGTGGCCCCGTATTTTCCTATACCGATGGCAAGCGCTGGAAACAAACTCAAAATACCTATTTTAAAAACTTTCTTGATAAAATAACTTTTCAGGGAGAGGCTTATCAATACAAAATATTAATGGAGCCACAAGCAAAAAACTGGGTCTTTGGACTGGATATGCCCGCTGATTTTAAAAGACCCTTATATAAAAATGGTAACCATCAGTTACTGACATCAATGCCAGTAAATAAACGAGCAGAATATACACTTGCCTCTTATGCACAATATAATACTGGGTATATCACCAAAACTGAATTGGTCGATAATTTGCAACTACCAAAGCGGCCTGGCAAAAGAATTCGTGATTTAATCGCTCAGCTATCAGGCACTGATAATTCACCTGAAACGTTGATCAATAATCTATTCGCACACTTTCGCGAAAATGATTTTTATTACACCTTAAAACCTCCATTAATGGGAGATAATCCAATAGAAACATTTTTATTTGATGCTCGTGCAGGTTTTTGTGGTCATTATGCAACAGCATTTGTCTATTTGATGCGTGTTGCCGGTGTACCGGCGCGTGTAGTCAGCGGATACCAAGGCGGAGAATACAATGAAGTAGGCGGTTTTATAGAGGTAAGGCAGGCGAATGCACATGCCTGGGCTGAAATATGGATATCCGGCAAAGGCTGGGTAAGATACGATCCAACTACCGCAGTAGCGCCTGAGCGAATACTGCAAGATGTTAACATTGATCAACAAATAGCCGATAATGCGGTGAGTTTCATATCAGGACAGTTCGATAGTAAAGCGTTTTCTTTTTTTAAAATAGCCCGTAACTTATGGAGTAGTGCCGATTATAGCTGGCAACGCTGGATAATTAATTATGACCATAAACATCAACTAAACCTGCTATCAGGTTTAGGAATAGACACGCTAAAATCCATGGTTTACTGGTTATCTGGCTTAGTTTTTTTGATAATAACAGTCTTAGCTTTGATTCTATTTCATCGACAAAGACCTAACTTGGATCAGGCTCAGATATATTATGCTAAAGCCTGCCTGCAACTAACAAAAATGGGTTTGGTCAGGCAAAATAATGAAGGTGCTAATGACTTTGCTAAACGAGTAAATGCCAGGCTACCGCAGCTTAAAGAAAGTTTTGAAAATATTACTCAGTTATATGTGAAAATTCGTTATGGAAAAGAGCCTGGAAAATTAAATTTGCAGCAGTTAAAAGCTAGTGCATCTGCATTTCGTGTCAGTAAAGAAATGTAGAACGGATTTTAGTCCACTAATAGTAACCATTCAGTTCCCCACCTTATCAAGGAATGGGAATTGAATAAGGGAGCTGGAAATAAATAATCGTCCAATATTGGGCAGGATTTTTGTTCGTATTCAAGGCGTAGTAACAGGTGCATAGCTGGCTACGTAACTGTTTCCGCAACGCAGAAGGCGAACAAAAAGACAAGTCAGAATGTACACGTTATTTGATTCCCACTCCCAAGGAGGGTAAAGGGAGGTTTTATTAGAAAAAGGCTCCTCAACTCCCATTTTTCGGTAGCGACGACTATTGACTCTGCATAATACGGTAAATATATAACTCATTGTTTAATATTATTATAATAATTGTGTCAATGGGCTTTTCTTGGTAGTAATTTGCATTAACAGCTAATAGAAGTCACCACCAGAAAAAGACGTAAAAAGTCGCGCTATTAACAAAAGGGTGTAAATGTGGTAACTTCGTTCATGAGCAATGGGTATTTTATACGCGTTGTTTGGATTGACGTATTTTATAGCAACTGCCCTTCTCATAAGTCAATTATTTACCCGTGATTACAACTGAGCATAGTGTGATGTTTTGGCGAAGATATTG
>CAZLLL010000413.1:0-3683 GCA_964560255.1 uncultured Methylomonas sp. | reverse complement strand
GACGGACAAAAAGACTCGCAATATTGGATGATTATTTGTTTCCATCTCCCTAACTATTTGAAAATTGGCTACCAACTTAATACGGGACAACTCCTTTACAAAATAAGTAGGGTGGGCAGTTTTTTTTGCCCACCATCAAGTTGAGCCTCGGTGGGCAGAAAAGATTGCCCACCCTACAAATGATGGCTTGTCCCGTCTTAAAGAATGGGAATCAAATAAGTTGGTAGCCGAGAATTATTTTAATATTTTAATTAACACCGTCCCCTTGATATTACTTTAAAGAAGGAAAAAAACTCCAGTACGCTATAATTCATATTAGATTAATCATACCTTCTTTCTTTTAATCACTATGCTACTCGAAAACAATACACTCTATTATATATATGACCCGATGTGTAGCTGGTGCTATGCGTTTGAACAGACTCTGTCCGACTTACTAAAACACTTACCTGCCGAACTGAGCCTCAAGCCCATACTAGGAGGTCTGGCCGCTGATACGAACACGCCTATGCCCACTGCAACACAGATGATGATTCAGCAGGCATGGCGGCAAATAGAAAGCGAGGTGCCAAGTATTCGCTTTAATTTTGATTTCTGGACAAAAAATACACCCTATCGCTCAACTTATCCTGCCTGTCGAGCAATACTTGCAGCAACAAATCAATCACCTGAGTATGCTGAACCCATGCGCCTGGCTATTCAACATGCCTATTATCAACAGGCTCAAAATCCTTCTTTAAATGAAGTGCTGATAGGTTGTGCTCAACAGTTAGCACTTGATAGCAATCAATTTAGCAAAGATTTACTCAGTCCTGCAATTAATTCTAAACTGGCAGAACATAGACAGTTTGCACGACTTATGGGGGTGAACTCATATCCCTCACTATGTCTGGCTGTTAATTCAGAGCCTTACCCTCTCTCCATTAATCACACATCATCAGCCCCTATATTGAAACAAATTAACGAGCTACTCAATAGCCTTAAGCAAAGCGCGATTGAGTCCCCTTGCATACGTAACTGCTGTTTAAATGATGCAGATGTGTGTTTAGGCTGTTTTCGCTTACTGGATGAAATTACTGGCTGGGCCTATGCGAGCGAAGCTGAAAAGCGCGATATTTTAAACCAGGCGGCACAGCGTAAAATAGTATATAATAAAAATCTAATATAATATCACCTACATTGATATAACTGCCATGCTGACTTGTGTAGAAATACCTGCTCCTAAAACACCCACCTATGCGATTATCTGGTTACATGGCTTAGGTGCGGATGGTCACGATTTTGAAAGTATCGTGCCTGAACTAACGCTGAATAACAAAGAGCATATCAAATTTATATTTCCGAATGCGCCTATTCAGGCAGTCACGATTAATGGCGGAATGGAAATGCGTTCCTGGTATGATATTCTTGCAGCATCACTAGACCGTGAGGTGGCAGTAGATGATATTTATCAATCGTCTGCACAGCTAGTGCAATTGATTCAACGGGAAATTGAGGCGGGTATTAAAGCCGAGAATATCTTGCTGGCAGGGTTTTCTCAGGGCGGTGTGATTGCCCTGCATACCGGCTTGCGCTACCCACAAAAATTAGCAGGGATTCTCGCTTTATCAACCTATATGCCGACCACTGAACAACTTAAAACAGAACGCTCAACGGTCAACAATGACACGCCTATCTTTATGGCGCATGGCACGATGGATCCAGTTGTATATCCACAAATCGCAAAAGAGGCTTTTAATCGTTTGAAAACGATGGGCTATCCTATTAGCTGGCATGAGTACCCGATGCAGCATTCCCTGTGCATGGAAGAAATTACGGATATATCGGTGTTTATTAATCGGGTTTTTTAGCTTGAACTAATATTTTAAAATGTAGGATAGGTTTTGGGCTAAATAAAATTATTGTGTAGGGGCTGTTTTTCCGTACTATGCGAATGAATTCGTACCTAGGGAGATGGAAACAAATAATCATCCAATATTGCTGGTCTTTTTGTCCGTCTTCTGCGTTGTAGTAACCGTTACGTAGCTTGCTATGCGCCGGTTACTACGCCTTGAATACGAACAAAAATCCTGCCCAATACTGGACGATTATTTATTTCCAGCTCCCCTACCGTTGCCCAATTTATTCCGTGCACATTCCCAAGGAAATACCCCATGTTATTTTTCAAAGACCTTACCCAACGCCGTTTTTTTCCTATCGCACTGATAGTTTGCCTGATTATTGCGGCCGCCTTAGTGAAATTACAACCCAAAATGGCACATGAACCCAATGCTGCATTGATCACTCCGGTCAATGCAATAGAAGTCAAGCCTTATGCTGTACGTCCTGCCATTATAGGCTTTGGTACTGTTGAGCCGGATATATTGCTGCAATCAAAATCTGAAGTTGCAGGAAAAATTACTTATGTCCATCCGCAATTACGCAATGGTGCCATCTTGCCTAAAGATACGGTTATCATTCGTATAGAGCAGGAAGATTACCAGTTAGCCTTGCAACAGGCGCAAGCAACGGCTGCCAGTAATCGCGCTAAATTCAGGGAAGTTCAGTTACAAAAAGGTAATCTGCAAACCGAACTGACTCTCGTCAGGAAAAAACTCCACCTGGCTAACGTAGAATTATCCCGTGTTCAGTCTTTGGTCAAAAAAAACTTAATATCGCGATCCAGTCGTGATGCCCAGCAAGTCAATGTCTTGCAATTACAACAGGAAGTACAAAAGCTTAATCATCAATTAACTACCTTGCCAGAACAAATCGCGAATGCAGAAGCAGCCGTAAGCAATGCTGAATCTATCGTTGCAATCCAGCAACATAATCTTGATCGTACGGTGATTAAACTGCCTTTTAATGCCCGGATTTCGCAAAAGGCCATAGATGCAAATCAATACATCACTCAAGGGACGCTCCTTTATAGCGCACAAACGACCGATAAAATCCTGATCAACGGTCAATTTGCGCTACAACATTTCAGAATGCTGGCAAAAGATTTTAAAGGGAGTGAAGCACTGCTCAAAGAAGCCTTTTTATCAGGCTTTTCGAGTGAAACCTTTAAACAGTTAGGGCTTAGTGCAAAAGTGCGTCTTGCAGGTAACGACTCCCCCTTCTGGCAAGCCAATGTCGAGCATATCAGTAGCCAGCTAGACCCTGACACACGTACACTCGGCATTATCGTCAGTGTTGATAACCCTTACGCAAAAATTATCCCAGGCATTAAGCCGCCTTTGATGCAAGGCATGTACACGGAAATTGTCTTGCAGGGCAAAGCCAAAACCTTTTATGTGATTCCTCGCGATGCGCTGCATGAAAATGAAATTTTTATCGTTAATAAACACAATAAATTACAACGCCGCCCAGTTAAAAATGCGCAGGTACAAGGCAAAATGGTGTTATTGAGCACTGGATTACAGGCAGGCGAAAAGTTGATCGTCTCTGATGTCTTCCCTGCCATTCCAGAGATGCAGGTTAAAACGACTGTAAAAACAGAATTACAACAATCCATTGCAAACTGGGTAAAGGAGCAATAACATGATTCGTTATTTTATCCTGCATCCCACTGCGGCTAACTTATTAATGGGTTTATTGATTATTCTGGGCTTAATCACATTACCGACACTCAAACGCGAAACATTTCCTGAAATCAAGCAGTATGAAATCGAAGTAAAAGTTGTCTACCCTGGTGCAACACC
>CAZLLL010000412.1:0-3707 GCA_964560255.1 uncultured Methylomonas sp. | reverse complement strand
AAAAGACTCGCAATATTGGATGATTATTTGTTTCCATCTCCCTAAGTTGGTAGCCGTAATCGCTTAACAGGTATTTAATATTTTTAGCTAACCTCTATACTTATATTGAGCGGGTCTATTGCCTGTTTTTTTATATTAAAAATACATTAATTATTAGAGTGTTATGGAAAGCCGTATAAATAATAAAAATATAACATTAGAAATCAGGCATTTTTAATTGCATGTAACACATTGATTTTAAATGATCCTATATAAGTCATTGAAACCTAATGAACTTAGTATAACCATTTGTTTTAAAATTAAAAGTTAATCAAAAAATATAAAACCATACCCGCTCAATGTGAGTCTATAGGCTGCAATCTGGATTAAATCGTTATTTCGAGTTTTATAATTAAGAGCATCTACACCAAAGCTTGGATTATAAAACGCCAAGTGAAGTACATTTTTTATGAAAACACTAGGCATTTCTCCTTATTATTTGGAGAAAATAGTCTTGACAATAAGAGCCACTTTAATGCATCAGTGCTCTAATTTCACCTAATACGCTTTGCAGGAACTCCTCCCCAGATTTCTCCTTCCTTTATATGGGTGTTTTTCGTTATAACTGCTCCACTGGCCACTAAAGCATTATTATCAATCACAACACCTGCATGAACTACTGCATGAGCACCAATAGTTACATTATCTCCAATACGTATTCGGAAATGCGCTAATCTGTCATTTTCCAGCGAGTGGGGCACAAGTAAAGCGTTTTGGCCAATCATAGAATTACTTCCAACCTCAACAAACATAGGGTCAAAAAGAATTCCGGAACTATAAGAATTGGTTCCTAATTTAGCACCTAAAGCTAAATAAATGACTTTCATTAATGGTACAGGAATTATTCCACTGCGCATCACAGGATGAAAAAATAATAGAAAAAATAATAAATAAATATGGTAAATAACTTCTTGATCACTATTCATCGCTATCTCACCTTCTTTCAAAGGTGTAACCCATAAAAATAAACGAAAAATTAGAATGGCAATTATTAAAATAAGTCCTCCACAGGCTGCAACAAAAAAAACACCTCTTAAATCCCTTAACTCTATATTTCCAAATAAGAGTATGCTTATGCCCAACCCAAGCATCACTATCATGGAAAAAAAAACTACAAAAATACTTATCTGAAACAAAGAAATTTTTCTCATATTACTACTCCACTAAATAATTTAATAAATATAGCCCATTTACAAGTATTAAAGCTTTCTACTTTTAAAAAACATTACTTCTAAGTTTAGAGTAAAAGTATTCTGTTTAAATTCCCTGGTAACTCTAAATCATGAAAACAAAATATAATTTAATTTCAATAGATTATATTTTTTATTTGCCCTATGACTGAGTTTTACCACTCACATTGAGCGGGTATAGTTTTATATTTTTCGATTAACTTTTAATTTTAAAACAAATGGTTATACTCATTTTAGTAGGTTTCAATGACTTATGTAGAGTCATTTAAAATCAATGCGTTACATACAGTCAAAAATACCAGATTTCTAATATTATATTTTATACTGCCTTCCATAACACTCTAATTATTAATGTATTTTGGCTACCAACTTAATACGGGACAACTTCTTTACAAAATAAGTAGGGTGGGCCGTTTTTTTTGCCCACTATCAAGTTGAACCTCGGTGGGCAGAAAAGATTGCCCACCCTACAAATGATGGCTTGTCCCGTCTTAAGTTGGCAGCCAAAATACCATCAATTGACAGATAATTTTTTAAAAAGAGCTTCAGCCTCGCTCCGCTCAGCAAATGTATTTTCATCAGCCAATAAAACAACAAGCATAGTCTTTGCTTTACTAACATTGCCAGCTTCATAATTTGCCTGAATTAAGTGGTATCGAATAAGTAAGTCGTCTGGTAGTTTTTCCGAAGCATTTCTCAAGTATTTTAAACTCTGCTCTAATTTATCAGCCTTTAATAGCACCATACCCATTGTATCCATTGCCTGAGGATTATTGGGAACCAAATCTAAGGCTTTCTTACCGTACTCTTCTGCTCTTTGAGAATCTGTATACATTAGTAACCATGCAAGATTATTTAAAACTCTGGCATTTTTGGGCTGTTCAGCCAATACAGACTCATAATAAATAACTGCATTCTGCTTATCCCCAGACTTATGATAGATCTCTGCAAGAAGTAAACGTATGCCTATCGATTTAGGGTGTTTTTCGATCCACGATCTGAGTATCCTTGTACTTTCTTGGATGTTATGCACTCTCATTTGAGCAAGCGCTAGCCTTGAAACTAGTTGAGCGCTTTCTGGGTCAAAAACAACAGCCTGCTGATATGATTTGACAGCTCGTTTAGGTTGATTTTCTTTTTCAGCAAGCCAGCCATCTTGCGCATAAACAACTGCACTTTTAGGGTGACGTTGTTTTAATTTCTCCAATAAATCATTTGCCAATGTATAGTTATTTTTAAATGCAGCCTGACGAATTATCAAAATATTGGTTGGAACATGACTAGGATCAATGATACTGGCTCTATTAAGCGATTCGTTAAATTTTTCTAGATTATCAATTTTAGCATAAGCTAACGCCAGCATATAATAGACGCTAGCGGAGTTTGGCTGTAACTTGATAAGTTTGTTAAAGCTTATTATTCCTTCTTGTGTTTGATTGAGTGTGAGCTGTACTTTTCCAAGCATACCAACCACAACTGGGCTGTCTGGATGTTTTTTTTGTAATTTGGATAATTCATCATGCGCTTGAGCATACAGCCTCAAGCTAATTAATTCCCGAATCCTAAGTAGCTTAATTTCTGATTTTTGCGGATATAATTCTTCTGCGTGCATTAACACATCAATCGCCTTATTATGCTCGCCACCTCTGCTCGCAAGCCGAGAAAATCCTAACATAATACCTAAATGATTAGGGTTAGCATTCAGTGATCTTTCAAGAAAACGCCGTGCTTTTTTATAGTTGCCTTTATTCATTGCTAATGCGGCTAACGCTTCAGAAGCCATAGGGTCTGCAGGTGAAATTTTTAACGCTGCATTTAAATTTGTTATGGCTGCGTTATTATCTCCTAGGCTCATATATGAAGCAGCTATCAGATTGAGTGCAAGTAGCTTGTTAGCAGACTGTTTACGGTAATCCTGAGACCTCATAAGAGCTTCTTTATACTTTCCTGTAGTCAAAAGCTCTAATATAGCCTTCAATGCTGTTTTGTCGCTTGCATGACGATATTGATCAAAACGGCTATTATTCAGCGTGTATCCTTCAAAATTCTCAGGTTCTGTTTTTAAAAAAGTACCTATAAAATCACTATCGTCAAGCGCATCATACGTGGCTCCATTGCAAGTTGATGTAAAAGAAATCAATATTGTTAATAAAATTCCAAAAAATATTTTTTCGTAGTTTAAACAATAAGATAGAAATAGTTTTTTTTGATTAGACATTAAGATATGCTCCAGTTCTTATCTTTAAAGTATATGGGAAGCTTTGTACTGAAATATTATTCAACTTAGGAGTACGCACGAAATAACTTGGGCACCTATGTTAACCCAGCAATTATACCTTAGGAATAGGAATCAAATAACGTGTGCATTCTGACTTGTCTTTTTGCTCGCCCTCGGCGTTGCGGCAACAGTTAGGGAGATGGAAGCAAATAATCATCCAATATTGCTAGTCTTTTTGTCCGTCTTCTGCGTTGTAGCAA
>CAZLLL010000411.1:0-3708 GCA_964560255.1 uncultured Methylomonas sp. | reverse complement strand
CAGGGAATTTAAACAGGATACAGTAAATGCACTCTGCCATACCTTCCATATAGTCAAATATGAAGGGCAATAGTGAAAATCTAATAGCAAACATTTAAAAAAGTAATAAATAGTTGTATATTTTATTATTATTTCATATACTTCATCTACAACCTTTTATCTTGTCAGGAGAACGAATATGATTAAACCTTATCATTACGCCATTTTTTTATTGGCTACCACCTTATCGACTAATGCGCTAGCAACATGCAAAAAAGCGGATCGAGTTAAAGGAAATACCACTCCAACGCTGGCTGCAGTACTCACTGAAAATACAATCTGCGGTACTGAAGGAGGAGGTGCTACTTTTCAGGAAGAGCATCGCACAAGTTCTCTTAGTAATAATTTTATGGAGTTATGGGATTACAAAGAGGGTTCCAGTAGTTTATCCGATCCTACATCACGTATTGGTAAATGGAAGATTACAAACAACGGCAATAAAGTTAGATATAGGTATCAGCCAGGGCTTGATACATATAACTATACCGTACATACAACAGGTAATGGGGTCTATGATTTTTGTACTGGTAATGGTTCTACAGAGGTAGTGAGCGTCACTATTGTAAATGGTATTGGTAGTGGTTGTTAATGTTTTTCCTTTTTCTTAAAACGGGACATTTTTTATTTCATAGGTGCTTCATCTCAGTTTATTGTCTTTAACTTTAGACGGGATAGGTTTTCAATAGGATGCAAAATTGTCCCGCCTTAAGGTAACTCGCAATAAACAAACTACCCATATTGCGCAGGATTTTTGTTCATCTTAAAGGCGTAAAATAGGCACATAGCAGGCTACGTAACTATTTCTATCAAAAAGAAGATGGATAAAAAGACTAGCAAGATGAATGGGTTATTTGTTGCGAATTACCTTAGGGAGATGGAAACAAATAATCATCCCATATTGCGAGTCTTTTTGTCCGTCTTCTGCGTTGTAGCAACCGTTACGTAGCCAGCTATGCACCTGTTACTACGCCTTGAATACGAACAAAAATCCTGCCCAATATTGGACGATTATTTATTTCCAGCTCCCTAAGTTGTAGCTGCTATTTTAAAATTTCTTGGTAGCTTTGAGTATTACAATTCACGTAATAGTACATCACAAATTAAACGAATTCTTTTTAGCAACGCCTGTAATCCAGAAAACCTGCGTACCATAGCGCGGCCATAAATAATCAGTTTTCGTTCCAGTCGATAGTAATTGAATTTTAATTTTGGCCTGGTTTTTTCTTTCGCATTAGGCATTGTACGTTGCATCATTTGCCATAATGTTTCTATAGGATAACCTAGTGTGTTTAAATCGACTGGATCCAGCTTATTGATAAGGCTTTGCATAAACTTGTAATTGGCTGAGTTGTACTTTAATTCCTCCGCCCATTTGCTGACTGACAATTCAGAAGCCTGCTGAAAGCGTTGAACTCCCAAAGGGTCGCCTAGTTGCAGAGAATTGCTACGTTGTTTTTGCTGTTTTTGGTAGTTCAGGCTTTCAGCTTCATAGGGAATTTCAAGATATTGATAGATGCGTTGCATCTCTGTTTCTGGGTTTTTAACTAGATCTTCATAATGGACATGTACGTAGGTAATGTCCGATTGTCTTAGAAAATCTGCGATTGGAGGTAAGTAGCGCTCCAGCAAGGGCTCATGTTGCTGGGCAAGTGTATAGTTGCCATCAAAAAATGAATTTGCAAAAGAGCTAAAAATAGCGACTGGGTGACGTGTTAAAACGATGTATTTTGCATCTGGATAAACTTTATTGATAAACGGTAATACAGTCGCATATTCAGGTGTTTTATCTAGGCACAGCCGTTTGCTGCTGTTCGCCATATGCTGTGTATATAATACGTCACAGTACGCTCTGCAGGCTTGCCAATAATCTTCTTGTTTGTTTGGCAGATTTTCAACAAATGCTTGCTGTCCTAATGCGGCAACGATCGTGTCATAAGGCGCGCTCGCTACCTTTCCCCAGATACCTAAATGAGCGAGTGGTGTGAGTATATGGGGCTCTGAGCCTCCATGAATCATGGAATGCGTACTGAGAATGCGCTCCAGCAAGGTTGTGCCTGAGCGCTGTGCACCGATAATAAATAAAAGTTGAGGTTTCATTAAAATGGTTTATGCTACTGATTATTAAATTTTTGTGCAGTATCGGAGATAATCTGTTTAGCGTAAGGGCTGAGTAAATCTATAGCATATATTTCAAGATGATTGACTTGATAGGCTAAGCCGGTATCAATTGCTTGCTGCAGCATCGTTGCCGAATCACAAGGCTTGCGCTTACCGTTCAGCCGGCAGCTGCGGGTATTAGCTGCATTCCATAACATTTGTGCCGCAACAGCGGGACGGTTATTCCATATCAATTTCCATGCGTACAGTTTTTTTGAGTGACGAGGATCAGGGGTGTTAGCTGAAAGGCTATTACGTTGTGCAATAAAGCGCCCCGGATATTGACTATTAGCATAATTAATAATTTCTGTGGCGACATAAGCTGGTTTATCACCTAATTTTCCTGAGACGTGGCCGATAGCCATTTTGACTATTTGTTTTGGAAACGCCTGCATCGTTGCATCAATAATCTCCTTGCAGGCATTGATCAATTTTTCCGAGCTATATCCGTGTTTGCGCCATCGTTGAATGTCCTGCTTTTTCTTGGGGATGTTCCAGTCCCCCGTTAAGGCATTTGCACATTGAGCTGATACCATTGTAAAGCCGGGGTAATCAGAGTAGCGCGCTCCTATTTGGCTAATAAGCTGCTTTTTATAATTAAGTGCTTCGGCATCCCAAAATAGGGGAATCTTCATTTTCTGCTTAAAGGCAGGAGAAAAAGTATTGGTATTGGTGAAGTGAAAAAAATCTATATTTTTACGCATCAGCCAGTCAGGAAAAGACAAGCCCCCATAGGCGACAACCAGGCTAATTTGTTTAGTTGTTTCACCAATACGTGCAAATTGAGTATCTAGGTAATCCCAGTTATATTGACCTTCTACAGGGACTAGATCACGCCATTTATTACGCACAACAATTCCCGTTATGGATGGGTTACTTAATAATTTATCGGAAATTGGCCGGCCACTTTTGGTTAATGCAAAGATGCCTTGTGGGTAATTATATTGACCCCTGATAGATTGAGGCTGATTTTCCTTTGCAGTCACACAGGAGGCGCATAGTAAAAGAGTGATAATGGGGAATAAGAAGCATTGTCTGCTTGATATAGTGAATGCTGTGTATTTTTTCATGATTTATTCTCATTTTGACTGGAAAGATGTTTGTTTTCCCAAAAATATCAGCAATTTTAAATTTGGGTTGCCTCTTAAATTTTGCAACTACTCAGGCTATAATTTATTGAGCTGTAGCGGTTTTGGCACTTTATTTTGGATGATAAAGGCAGAAAAATAGGCATTTTTTAACTGTTCGGCTGCTTTTTATGACACAAATACCCCTACAGCCCAGAAAACAATAGCTTGAGTAGTTACTAAATTTCAATAGCTTACAGACATATTGTACAATATTTTTTTCGCATCAATTGCCGATTTAGTCTAAAAACTATCAAAAATTACCTTGATACACAAAATACATTTAAAGTAAGGGAGCTGGAAATAAATAATCGTCCAATATTGGGCAGGATTTTGTTCGTATTCAAGGCGTAGTAACAGGCGCATAGCTGGCTACGTAACTGTT
>CAZLLL010000410.1:0-3722 GCA_964560255.1 uncultured Methylomonas sp. | reverse complement strand
CGAACAAAAAGACAAGTCAGAATGCACACGTTATTTGATTCCCATTCCTAAGTAACGTGCACGAAATAACTGGTGGTGACTTCTATTAGCTGTTAATGCAGATTACTACTAAGAAAATCCCGTTGACGTAATAATTATTATAATATTAAACAAGGAGTTATATATTTACCGTTTTATGCACAGTCAATAGTCGTCACTACCAAATAACTTGAGCAACTGACTATCTTTTTATCCGTCTTTGGTATTGCACAAACAGTTACGTAGCCTGCTAGAGCTAAGTTTGTGTGCCTTGAATACGAACAAAAATACTGCGCAATATGGGGCAGTTATTTATTGCGTGTTACCAAAACTAATCATCAAAAGTAAACCAGCCGACAATTATTTCATATAGGGTTTTTTTCAAAACCCGCTTAGGTGCTTCTATGGTCATTTCTTTTGTAGCAGCGGGTGCTGGATTTGCTTGCGGAGTTAAATCGCCATCCACATGAATCAAGCTGCTTCCTGCAAAAAATAAGGCAATACGTTCTTGTACTCTATCTTCACCTCCAGGCTGTTCTGAATAAATATAATCCCAGCGGTTACTATTGAAGGGATCAACTAATAGCGGAGACCCCATAATATAAATAACTTGTCGCTTAGTCATTTCAGGACGCAATTGATTAACCATGTCCTGATCTACTACGTTGCCCTGATCTATATCAATCTCATAAACAAACGGGACATCACTAGCTATTGTTGAACAGGCAGAGATTATAATCAGTGGGAAGACGATAATCGTTAAAAAGCGAAGAAACTGAAGCATATAAATGAATTTAAACGGTACTTTACTGGTTAGTTTTAAAATTAAAACTGTTATTTGTTTATCATACCCGAAGTTTAATCAAAAAGTGAACTGTAAATATTTTCTCAGGTTTTTTCTTCTTTTGTTTGAAAAGCTTTACAATGTGTTAGTTAAACTCCCTGTTGAAGTGTCGGGATTAATCGTAGGAGAAAAAAGAGTGGAAACTCAAGAACTAAGAGATGCTGGTTTAAAAGTAACTTTACCGCGTGTGAAGGTTTTAGAAATTATGGAGCGTGAAACAAGCGAACGTCACTTAAATGCGGAGCAAGTTTATAAGATTTTACTTAGTGAAAATGAAGAAATTGGCCTGGCGACCATATATCGCGTTTTAACGCAATTTGAAGCAGCTGGACTGGTAACACGGCATCATTTTGAAGGAGGAAACTCGGTTTTTGAATTAAATAAAGGTCACCACCACGATCATGTTGTGTGTGTTAAATGCGGTAAAGTTGACGAATTTATTGATGAAGTGATTGAGCAACACCAGATTCAAATTGCCGAAAATCTTGGGTACGAGTTAACGGATCACAGTTTATATCTGTATGGCTTATGTCCAAAATGTAAATAAGGTAGCGAGCAATTGACTTAAATAAGCTTACTCTGTTCAGCCAGCACAAGGATGTTTTTTGTCAGATCTTTACATTGAAGGCTTGAGCTCTTAGCTGACTCTACCTCTATTCCTTTACAACAGAGAGTAGATATTCTTAGAAATTGTATATCCAATAAAAATGATCAGAAGAAGATAAAAATTCATGTGCAAAGTACAAATTAGCCAATCCCTAATACATTCGATGAATTATTTCTAATACCGTTAAAATCACCTAATCATACGCAATAACCACTTTTCTCGTATTTTAATTATTATATGTTTAAACCACTTAGTTTATATATTGGGTTGCGCTACACGCGTGCCAAACGCCGCACTCAGTTTATTTCTTTTATTACTCTTACATCTGTTTTAGGGATCGCACTTGGTGTAACGGCTTTGATCACTGTTCTGTCAGTGATGAATGGCTTTGAAGCTGAATTACGCCACCGCATTTTAGGCATGACTGCACACTCAACCATTACCGAAGGAGGAGGAAAGCTGAGCAACTGGCCGGTGTTAAAGGAAAGACTCAAAAATTACCCTCATGTACAAGGGATGGCACCTTTTGTTAGGGGGCAAGTGATGATAAATGCAGGGCGCCGAGTGAGTGGAGCACTGCTGAGGGGAGTGCTTCCTGGGCAGGAAGGTGCTGTTTCAGAGGTCGGCAGTAAAATGAATTCAGGTGCGTTAAATGATTTACAATCCGGGAAATATCAAATTGTTTTAGGTGCAGAACTGGCCAGCTATTTAGGCGCAATGGTAGGGGATAAAGTTACTGTTATTAGCCCACAGGTCAATTCAACACCTGCTGGTATTATTCCCCGTTTACGCCGTTTTACAGTCAGTGGTATTTTTGAAGTAGGCATGTATGAGTATGATCGCAATATGGCGATTATTCATATAGCTGATGCTGCAAAGCTATTTCGCCTGGATGACAATGTATCTGGTTTGCGCTTAAAACTGGATGACTTATTTAATGCGCCGCAGTTAACTCAAGAGTTAGCACAAAAGTTAGCGGGACGGTATTTTGTCAGTGACTGGACGACCGCACATAGTAATTTTTTTCAGGCGATTAAGACTGAAAAACGTGTTATGTTCATTATACTATTGCTGATTGTTGCCGTTGCTGCGTTTAATATTGTTTCAACTTTGGTGATGGTGGTCACAGACAAGCGAGGCGATATTGCTATTTTAAAAACACAAGGTTTAACGCCTATGGCCGTTATGAGAATTTTTATTACTTTAGGTGCCATTATAGGTCTGATTGGTACTGCGATAGGCACAGTAGGGGGGGTCTTGCTTGCACTTAATGTAGAGACCATTGTCCCTGCGATTGAAAAGTTTTTTGAAGTGAATTTTTTAGCTGCTGATGTGTATTATATTAGTAGCCTGCCGTCTAAACTGGTTTGGGCGGATGTGTATCTGATTGCTATTATTGCCTTTATGTTATCCCTACTTGCTACTTTGTACCCCGCCTGGCAAGCTTCGCGTGTCAATCCGGCAGAGGTATTACGCTATGAATAATTCTGTTATTTTGCAGTGCTATCAACTGACCAAGCGATTTAAACAAGGTGATCTGGATGTCGAAGTTTTAAAGGGAATTGATTTTTCAGTTTCTGAGGGGGAGCGTGTTGCTATTATGGGAACCTCGGGTTCAGGAAAAAGCACCTTGTTGCATTTACTGGGAGGCTTAGAGAAACCGACTAGTGGAGAGGTTGTTCTGGAGGGCGTGAATTTAAATAAAGTGCGTCAGGCAAAATTATCAAGTATACGTAATCGTTCACTTGGCTTTATTTATCAGTTTCATCACCTTTTAGGAGAATTCACTGTTTTAGAAAATGTAGCCATGCCAGCCTTGATTGGAGGGAGTTCTATAGCCGAGGGAAAAGTAAAGGCAGCAGACATACTACAGCGTGTGGGTTTAGAGCATAGAGTACAGCATAAGCCTGGTGAATTATCTGGCGGTGAAAGACAACGGGTCGCTATCGCGCGTGCGCTGATTAATAAACCAAAATGTATTCTGGCAGATGAGCCTACAGGCAATCTGGATAGTAAAACAGCTGAAAATATTTATCAGTTAATGCAGGAACTTAATCAAGAGTTAAATGTTAGCTTTTTAATTGTTACTCATGACCCAGATTTGGCTGGACGTATGGATAGGGTATTGCATATGGCAGATGGCTTGATTGTTGATTAAGGTATGCATAAGGTATCCTGTTTAAATTCCCTGGTAAACCTGATTTTGAAAAAATAAGTATCTTTGTGTATCAATATGTTATGTTTTTAGAATTT
>CAZLLL010000409.1:0-3728 GCA_964560255.1 uncultured Methylomonas sp. | reverse complement strand
TTTTTGATTTAGATAGAGCGTCTATAATTTAAGTTATGGCAGCTCGTAGGACGTAAGCTGGATGAGCGATAGCGTTATCCGGCATTTTCTAGTAACAATAAGTGGGGTCAGTGTTAACTTAACCTGCTACAATGATTCTATGGCAAGATTAAATAGAGTAAGTCCTGTAGGAATACCTCAGCACATCATCCAGCGTGGTACAAATAGGCAAGTTGTTTTTACAGGCGAACCGGATATGCGGGCTTATTTAGGTTGGCTAAAAGAATATTCGCTGAAGTATAAAGTGGAAGTACATGCCTGGGTGTTAATGACAAATCATGTACATATACTTTGTACACCACAAGCTGAAAAAGCTACAAGTATGATGATGCAATCAATGGGACGTATGTATGTTCGATACTTCAATTATACTTATCAACGGACAGGCACGTTGTGGGAAGGCCGGTTTAAATCGTGTTTGATACAAAGTGATAGGTACTTACTTTCACTTTATCGCTATATTGAATTGAACCCAGTCAGGGCAGGCATGGTTGATGATCCTGCGGAATATAGCTGGTCAAGTTATGGGTGCAATGCACTGGGAGTAGAAACAAAGTTACAAATGCCTCATGAAGAATATTTATTATTAGGAAAAGATAAAAAAGAAAGAGAGAGGTTATACAGAGAGCTGTTTAAGATACCGTTAGGTAAGGAATTATTGACAGAAATTCGTGCGAGTACAAATCGAGGTTTGGCTTTGGGCAGTGCTTTATTTGGTGAGCAAATAGAAAAGCTAACATCTTGTCGGGTTACAAAAAAGAAGATGGGTAGACCCAGTAAAAGTTAAAGTTTCACTGACCCCACTGACTCTTAGCTGTTAATGCAGATTACTACCAAGAAAATCCCGTTGACGCAATGATTATTATAATATTAAACAATGAGTTATATATTTATAGTATTATGCACAGTCAATAGTCGTCACTACCGAATATTTTACTTAAAAGACAATAAATACAGTCTGTTAAATTATTACAACAACAAAGAGAGCGCTTTATCTGCCCCCTTTATTGCTTGATTTACACTTTCATTTCATTAGAGTTGCTCTTGTGAATATTCATTAATAATCAGTACGTTATAATTTTTTAGTGTGCTTCATTTTTTGAAAAAACGGATAAAACTGTATTTTACCTGGATTCTTAACAAATATATTATTTTAATCAATTGATTTTAAATAGGTTTTATTTATTGATTCACAAGAACAACTCTATTAACAACGCCATTTCCGAAGGTCTTTTGTCGGGAATCTATTGTGCATGATCAGTTCCTGCTAGAAGAATGCAGGAATGACGATAACCTACTTAAAAAAGAGCAAACTACTTTTGGCTCGATAATAAAGGATGCCCTTTATTTGTTTATCAAAATAAAAGCTTACCCATCTGTACACCCGATTGAGCATTTTTTTGATTGGGGTTATAAGAAATAAAAAATAGGTTTTTTATGATTAAAATTCGACAAGAACAAATGAAAATGTTTGAAAACGATGCACTCAGACATTTTGAAGATGAGATGGTTCTTCATAGCAAGGAATTTTCTCCTCGATTGTGTGAAATTCTAGGTGATGATCAACTTCGTATTGCACTACGTCAAGTTATGAATCGAGCGGATACTTATGGGTTTACCAATAGAGGTTCTATTCGGCTTTATATTGAATTAATGTTCCTCTATGGAAGTAATTTTGATACTGATCCACAATATTCTATGTCTGAAATACTGAATGCTTCTCAAGACCAAATGCAACGTGCAGAGCAACTTCACCAAGGTGTTCTTCATTATCAGAAAAAAGTATCTGGACAAGATAATATAAATGTTCATGACGCTTTGAAAGCTGTGTCAATCTTTGCTGGAAAGCCTGTTACAATCAGTACGAATAACTTTGAAAATGAAATGCATAAAGAATTAGTTCATGCTTTTCCGCAGAAAGCTGCTTATGTAGGCCAGAGCAAGTTGAATAGGCTTATTATGAAAGGTAATACAGAAGCTCAAAAATATGGTTTTTCTACAGTACGTGGGCGAGCGATGATGGTAATATTGATGTTCTCATTTGGATATGGATGTACTAATGATCCTCTTTATCCTTGGATATCACGAACATTGTATGACGAGAGAATTAACGATTCGGGTATTCGAGCTAAACGTTTAGAGAAAAGAGCTGTGACTTGGCTCAATGCCGTTTTATTTAGAGTTCAAAAAGGAGGTCAAATATGACAGGGGATAAAAGTTCAACCCCACCCAATGCGAGTGCTGGTAAAATTCCTGCTAAAAACTGTGTCACTGGCTGCGGATCCACTCCGCCATGGCTGAATAACGCTTTGGCAATTATGTGCCCTAAAGATAAGGCTTTCCTTGATGACCTTCGTGCTCGTGGTGTTACCATTACGGCTTATGACCGTATTTACTATGAAGATCCTTATTATGATGGTACTCAATGGACGACCAAACATTTTGAGGGTGGGGGCAGTACATCTGGAACAGATATAAATATTGTGACGAGTTCAAATTCGCCCGAGGAAGTTGCGGAAACCATCTATCATGAAGGCGTTCATACGGGTCAACCCGCGTCTATGTCATGGACAGAGATGGAATATGATGCCTATACAAAAGGGGAACAATGGGCAATTGACCATGGATTACCTGGACGCTCTGGCTTTCGCACAACCGATTCAAAAGGAAACCCTGTGCCTGATACAAAAGCCATTCATGAATTTGTCGATAAGAAATACCCCATTGCGGTAGATAAACCTCAAGTACCTGGTGGATCCGTTTATAAAGTTATTGGCAAATCTTCTACGGGAGATACAATAACTCAGAATACGAGCCCCCCGCATGATACGAAAACGCGTAAACCCAAAAAAGGTGATACATTCGATGGCCCGCAGATTGAAGAACCGCCTGGTGGTCGGCCAGCGTCTACCAGTCAGTTAAAATGTCCATAACGGAGAAAAACCATGAGCGCTATTGATTCAGAAATATTAATCACAGAAGAACTAAATCAAGAGATAATTTTATCTCAAGGTGATATGAAATATAAAATCACTCTGGATGATGCAAAATTGATTCGAACATCACTTATAAATGCCTTAAAACAGTCAGAATTAGGCGATAAAGACTTTTTAATAGCAATGATAGACCCTCTTCCTGCCTGGATAGACTCTGATGGGCGAGTTATGATTGGTGGCTGGCTACTCCAGCTAAAAAACTCTCATCTGGTCGCGTCTTATAGAATATCAACAAGCAAAGAGAGGGCTGTTGGCTATATCGCATTAATTAATAAAACGGACAATACCTGGAGTGTTACCCAGGTTATGCCTGAGAAAATTCGATTCAGATAAAAAAATTAATAGAATTGTTCTTGTGAATTAATAATTCAACCACTATGCACTGAAAGTGCATAGATTGCTCTTGAATAAGTAGAATCAGGAATAAGTGGGGTCAGTGTAAACTTAATCTACTATAATACTGTGGTGAAATCAAATGGAGAGAATATCATCCATTTTAGCCATGACAAGTATTCTTACCTTATCCTGATTCCAGCGTTTCGGCTAAAATTGAGCCCATTTTTTTCACCGGAAGAGCCCAATCCCTTACAAATTGTAATTGTGAGAATGGGGGCGACTCAATTTTAGCCGAAACGCTGGATTCAGCTATTCGTATCATATGACTGCTTGGTTTATTACCTGCTGGTTTTTTTC
>CAZLLL010000408.1:0-3731 GCA_964560255.1 uncultured Methylomonas sp. | reverse complement strand
TAAATTTTGGAAATTATTTATCTGAGAAACTATATCGGAAATAGTGAAATTTTGGTATTAAAATTATTCTCGTTGGTATTTATGTCGCTATGCAAACTCAAGTCCGTTCTATAAGCTTAAATTATCCATGCGTGATTAACTGACAAAAATAGTCAGACTCCGTGTCTTGAAAACATTCAATACTTGATAAACAGGCATGAGCTATTTTAAGTCTAAAACTATGCTGAACATCTGTACCGAGTATATCCGCTAAAATAACTCGTATTACGCCTGCATGAGTGATTATTAATATGCGTTTGCTTTGATGTGTATTTAAACAGTTTTGCCACGCTTCTAAAATTCGTTGTTGAAATTTATGAAAGTTCTCGCCGTTGGGTACTGAAAAATTTCCTGGATCAGCGTAAAATTGGGCTAATTGATCAGGGTTTATCTGAGCTGCTGTCTTGCCTTCCCAGTCACCAAAGTTAATTTCCTGTAGGGCTGGTATGCAGATTAGGGGTAATTTTAATTGTTTTGCCAATGCAGTAGAAAATACATAACATCGTGATAAAGGAGAGCTAATAACAATATCCCAACGGGACAGCATCGCTATTTTTTCTTGCATTTGTTTCCAGCCTACAGAACTCAAAGGGTCATCTGTAATGCCCCGATAGCATGAGCCGCCGATGACTTCTCCGTGACGAAGTAAATCTATATAAGTTGATGTCACTGCCATAAAGAGCGGGTAATATTTAGCCGTTTGAAGTTGTGATATGTGGGTAAGGAACGTGCACGAAATAACTTCAACAACTCGCTTGTCTTTTTATCCGTCTTCTGCGTTGTACAAATAGTTACGTAACTAGCTATGCGCCTGTTACCGCGCCTTGAAGGCAAACAAAAATACTGCGTCATAATTGCACAACTTATTCAATTTCCATTCCTAAGACATTTCATTAAAAACTGAGGACAATGTAGAGCTGACTTCAGTGCGCACGTCTAGATACGGAGAGTGTACGGAATAATGGTGGTGTCGTCTATTAGCTGTTAATGGAAGTTACTATCAAGAAATACCCGTTAACGCAATAATTATTGGCTGATTAAACAATGAGTTATATATCCTCCTTATTATGCACAGTCAATAGAACATACCACCAAAATTTGCAACTCGTAGTTAAGCTCCTAAAGCAGATCTTGCTTTTTGAATCGCAGCAAGTACCGTATCAGGTGCAGTGCCCCCGATATGTCGGCGCGCTGCTACTGATCCTTCTAGAGATAAAAAATCGAATACATCGGCTGTAATTATACTAGAAAAATTCTGTAATTCAGCCAAAGATAATTCTGCTAAATCACGCTCAGAATTTAGGCCTAATTTAACAGCTGAGCCGACAACGCCATGCGCATCACGGAAAGCCATGCCTTTGCGTACTAGATAATCAGCTAAGTCAGTTGCCGTTGCAAAGCCTTTTTTTGCGGCATTATACATATTTTCGCGTTTCGCCTGAATATGAGGCACCATATCAGCGAAGGTGCGTAAGCAGTTATTCAGAGTATCAGCAGTATCAAAAAGTGGTTCTTTATCTTCCTGATTATCTTTGTTATAGGCTAAGGGCTGGCCTTTCATTAACATCAGTAATGAGACTAAATGTCCGGTTACCCGCCCTGATTTACCACGAACTAATTCAGGCAAATCAGGATTCTTCTTTTGCGGCATAATGGATGAGCCGGTACAAAAAGCATCTGGTAATTCAATAAAAGCAAATTGTGCACTCGACCATAAGACCAGTTCTTCCGAGAACCGAGATAAATGTATCATGATAATGCTACCCGTTGCTGTAAATTCAATAGCAAAATCACGGTCGCTAACAGAATCTAAAGAATTCGCAGAAGGGCGGGTAAAGCCTAATAATTCAGCAGTTAATTCGCGGTCAATAGGGTAACTGGTACCTGCTAATGCTGCCGCTCCGAGGGGCATAATATTAACCCGTTTCAAGCAATCTTTAAGGCGTTCCTTATCGCGTACTAGCATTTCAAACCAGGCCATTAAGTGGTGACCAAAAGTGACAGGCTGAGCCACTTGCAAATGCGTGAAGCCCGGCATAATAGTCCCTGCTTCTTGTTCAGCCAAATTTAATAAAGCAACTTGCAAGCGTTCAATCACTTTAATAATGCTGTTAATTTCAGCACGCAGATATAAACGGATATCAGTTGCGACCTGGTCATTGCGTGAGCGGCCAGTATGCAGTTTTTTCCCTGCATTGCCAATAAGCTCTGTCAACCGTGCTTCAATATTCATATGCACATCTTCTTGTTGCACTGACCATTGAAATTCACCACGCTTTATTTCATCACTAATTTGCTGTAAGCCATTGAATATGCTATCGCGCTCAGCTTCGCTCAAAATGCCAATTTTGCAAAGCATGGTTGCATGGGCAATAGAACCTTCAATATCTTGTTGGGCCATGCGCTGATCAAAGCTAACCGAGGCAGTAAACACCTCTACAAAAGCATCAGTCGCCTCAGAAAATCGAGCACTGGAGAGTTTATCCTTATTAACGGTAGTCATATTATAAGCAAGATTGAAAAATTGATAATTATAACATTGAACATAATTTTTTCTGTGGTTAAAAAATCGGCATTCTTTATTTTACAGTTGGCATTTTTGCAGGAGTGCTATAGCTTTAGCTATGGCTGGTTGCAGAAAAAGCTAAAGTTTTTTTTGCTCCTGCACTGTGTTAAATTTTAAAGAGTAAACCACTTTTAGGTAAAAGTGGGTAATGCCAAAATGTAAGGAAATAAGTTATTTGACCTATTAAAGCAAGGGATATGCCTTATTTTAAATCACGCAAGCTTAGTTGCAAAAAATATTTTTTATTGAAGAAGTCTATGACTGGAGATTAGGTGTGTTAGTTTTATTGGGCATAAATATTGCTATATTTTAATAGTTAATGGGCTTACTGCTTATAATTTTTGAGAGGGAATGTGCATAACGGAATCCTTGTGGGGTGCGTCCAGGTTTTTGCAGTGCAAAACCTAATATAGTTTCTCACTATGAAAACAAAAGTCGATTGGTTATCATCTATGCGACTAATATACAACATAAAAGTAAATTCTCATGCCATATATTTAGTTACAGTTATTATTGATGATTTTACCTCTTGAATACAAAAAACAATAGCTCAAATAATAATGAAACTTTTTTTTAAAGTCATGATAAATCTGCCTATCCTGATATTACTGGAATTCGTTATTTCAGAGGGTGTTATTTTTCTGTGAAATAAAAAAATATGTTATTTATCCCGTGTTTATTTTATATTTTTTAAGCGTTTTTGGCGTGGCTAAAAACAACTTAACTTAACCTGACCTATTTTAATAACTTTATGTTCCACTTGAAATCTTAAAGAGCCATTATTTTTTCCATTCCTAACAAAAATGAAACATTTACAACGCTTGTATTTTAGATGCAAGCATAAGCATTAAGCGTAATAATTAAAATCAAAGGAGATTTATGAAAATGATGCAGATGAGAATATTTTTTCTTTCCCTGGCGTTGAGCTTGATGGCGAATATGTCCGTCCATGCAGCTCCACCTGAGTGGGAGTCAGATTTTGGAGGTGCTATTGCTTTTTTAACGGGACAGGATGATGCGCAATTTTCAGTGACCTTAAGCTTTGACTTTCCATTTAATGGTACTCGCTATACTACGGTATGGGTGGGCATCAATGGCGACATTCAGCTAGGTAGCTTAGGTAATG
>CAZLLL010000407.1:0-3734 GCA_964560255.1 uncultured Methylomonas sp. | reverse complement strand
ATATTAAAAACACATTAATAATTAGAGTGTTAAAGTCCGCTCTACAGGTTTACCGATATTTAATCTGAACTGCGTTCTCTTGCGTCAGTATACTCTGTAACCGACTCATCAATTCATCCGTTGGATGAACACGCCAAGTATCCCCTAATTGTATACTTGCTTTGCTCGTTGCAGTCAGATAATTAACCACCAACATACATTGTCCTCCACAAAAAGGTTGCAACGTCTGCTGTAATTTTTCAATAAACACTTGTGTTTTTTCCGCTGTTTTAACACTATCCCAATCCAGCATTAAACAACGAGAAAAACTCTCCCTTGCCTGTTCCATGGTATAAATTTTTTCAGCAACAATACTTAACATGCCTGAGTAGCTATTTAACTGCGCAGTCGCCTCGACTAATAGCACTTCATCAGCCGTTAATAACTCTTTAAACACTTCAAATTTTTCTGCATAAATAGTCACATCAATACGTGCAGTTTTATCATCTAAAGTCGCAAACCCCATCATCCGACCATTTTTATCTTGTCTGGTTCTAACACCGACTAAAATACCAGCCAGACGAATCTCTATTTTTCCTTTGCTTTTTTCTATCGTGGCTAATGCACTGGCTAAATTTCCGCTAACGATATTTTGTAATTCTGTACGATACTGGTTTATCGGGTGTCCGGTCAAAAATAGCCCCAAGGCTAACTTTTCAAATGTTAGACGATCTTTTTCTGACCATGCCGGGACATTATCAGCGTAATTTTTAATTTCATCATCACGACTGTCAGCATTCACAGCCAGACCAAACAAGTCATTTTGTCCTGCTTCGGCCATTTTTACATGTCTTTCGGCAACTTTTATAGCCGTTGGTAATTCAGCCATATGGCTAGCACGATTTTCATTAAAAATATCAAATGAGCCTCCGCGAATCAAGGCTTCAAAAACCCGACGATTTACTTTACGTAAATCAACCCGCTTACATAAATCATACAGGCCCGTAAAAGGCCCATTTGCCTTTCTTTCTTTTAACAGGTCTTCTATTGCGGCCTCCCCTACCCCTTTAATTGCACCTATGCCGTAGACTATTTCATCTTTATCATTCACGGTAAACTGATAGTTCGAAATATTAATATTGGGGGGACATACCTTTAATTTCATATCCTCACATTCAGCAATCAGTACGACAATTTTATCAGTATTATCCAAATCAGATGATAATACAGCGGCCATAAAAGCAGGCGGGTAATGCGCTTTTAGCCATGCCGTTTGGTAGGCGACCAGTGCATACGCGGCAGAGTGCGATTTATTAAAGCCATAACCTGCAAATTTTTCCATTAAGTCAAAAACATAAGTGGCAATTGACTCCTCAATACCTCCCTCCACAGCACCTTTAGTAAAAACTGCCCGTTGCTGCGCCATTTCTTCCACTTTTTTCTTACCCATGGCACGGCGTAATAAATCGGCACCGCCTAAGGTATATCCCCCCATTTCACGGGCAATTTGCATCACTTGTTCCTGATACAAAATAACGCCATTGGTGGGCTCTAAAATGGGTTCTAAGACAGGATGGGCATATTCTGCTTTTGCGCCATGTTTGACATTGATATAGTCATCAACCATGCCAGATTCGAGTGGGCCCGGTCGAAACAAGGCCACTAAGGCGATAATATCATCAAAGCAATCAGGTTTTAATTTTTTAATCAGTTCTTTCATCCCACGCGATTCGAGCTGAAAAACGGCTGTTGTCTGCGCATTTTTTAACAGATCATAGGAGCCCTTATCATCGCGAGGGATTTGGGTAATATCTATTAACGGCTGATTTGTGTCTGCCTGTTTTTTATTGATCGTTTGTAACGCCCAGTCAATAATGGTTAAGGTACGCAAACCCAAAAAGTCAAATTTAACTAAACCAACCGCTTCTACATCATCTTTATCAAACTGAGTGACTAAATTTCCCCCTCCCTGCTCACAATATAGAGGTGAAAAATCTGTTAATTTGGTTGGAGCGATCACCACTCCACCTGCATGTTTACCTGCATTTCTAGCCGTGCCTTCTAAGGAAAGCGCCATATCCAGCAGGCTTTTGACTTCAGCATCGTTATTATACAAATCCTGAAATTCAGGCACGTCCTTTAAGGCCTTAGTCAATGTTATACCGATTTCAAACGGTACCAGTTTTGATAATCGATCAACAAAACTATATGGATGCCCTAACACCCGTCCCACGTCACGTATGACAGCCTTCGCTGCCATCGAACCGTAAGTAATTATTTGCGAGACTTTTTCACGTCCATAATTGCGTGCAACATAGTCAATCACTTCATCGCGTCGATCCATACAGAAATCAACATCAAAATCAGGCATAGAAACCCGTTCGGGATTTAAAAAACGTTCGAATAATAAGTCAAATTCTATCGGATCCAGGTCGGTAATGTTCAGCACATAAGCCACTAATGAACCCGCACCAGAGCCACGTCCCGGCCCAACGGGAATCGCATTATCCTTAGCCCACTGAATAAAGTCAGCAACAATCATAAAGTAGCCAGGAAACCCCATTTGGACGATGATATCTAATTCCATTTTTAATCGATCATCATAGGCTACGCGGTTTTCTTCGGGGCTTCCATCGCCCACAGCCGGGTATTTTTTTAAGCGTGCATCCAGACCTTTTCTGGATTCATCAATAAAAAACTCATCCAGTGACATACCATCAGGAACGGGGAAATCAGGTAGAAAATTTTTCCCTAACGTTAAAGTGATATTGCAGCGTTTAGCGATTTCTACTGTATTCGCCAATGCTTCGGGTATATCAGCAAAGAGCGCCTGCATTTCCTCACTGCTACGCAGATACTGCTGCGGTGTATAATCCTTGGGGCGACGGCTATCATCAATAACACGTCCCTGATTTATACAGACGCGTATCTCATGCGCGTCAAAACTTGTCGTTTTTAAGAAGCGCACATTATTGGTTGCGACAACAGGCAGGTTGAGTTCAGTTGCCAGTTGCACAGCGTGGGCAATATAACTTTCCTCGTTTCTTTTACCGATACGTTGCAGTTCTATAAAAAAACTCTGTGGAAATAAGGTATCCCAGTATTGTGCTATCTTTTTAGCAGGTGCTTTATCTTCGGCTAATAAGGCCATACCTAAATCGCCTTCCATCGCACCGGATAGCGCAATTAACCCTTTATGGTTTTGCTCCAGCCATTCACGGCATATCATTGGAACGCCTAAGTGTTGCCCCTCTTGATAGGCCTTGGAAATAAGCTCGGTCAGAGCGATATAGCCAATATTATTTTTTACTAATAAAGTGAGACGAAAGGGCTGAGCAGCATCGTCAGGATTAAAAATAAAAACGTCGGCACCGACGATAGGTTTAATGCCTTTAGCCAGTGCGGCACGATAAAATTTTACCAGAGAAAAAAGATTGGATTGATCGGTAATAGCGACTGCGGGCATACCCAGTTCAGCGAGTTGATTTATCAGTGGTTTTATTTTAACCACGCCATCCACAAGTGAATATTCAGAATGTAGGCGTAAGTGAATAAAGTCAGGCTGCATAAATAATTTTTTTGTTGCTGGGAAGGCAGTACACTACTATTTAAAATAGAATTTTAGTTTCTGATGCAATCATAGTCTCAAATGGACTCTCTTCATCAATTGACACTTTAGCAGGAGTGCAATTGCTTTAGCTGGCTACCAACTTAGGAATGGGAATTGAATAAGTTGTGCAATTATGACGCAGTAT
>CAZLLL010000406.1:0-3738 GCA_964560255.1 uncultured Methylomonas sp. | reverse complement strand
AAAATATAAAGAAATTACATAAACAGTATATAGATAGATTTTTCCAACCCCGGACACCCCCATGAACCCAAAACCACAACCCCCCCAACAAAAGTCAGACCAGATTTATCAAAAGGCACAAAATATCGCGTTAGATTTTGGCCATTCAGGCGCCAATAAATACATCTTCATATGTGGATATTTACAGCAAGAACTGTGTATCGCATTTGAAAAAAACCAACCGTTAGAAAAATTAAATAAAAAATTGCATAGAGAGTCACATAGACAAAGAGACACACTATGACCATCACACAAAACAAGCTAAAGAACGGCCTGCACGTTGTAAAAATAAACCACGACGACTTTACGACAACGTGCGCCGATACCTCACGAAAAATCGCGTATAAAAAAGCCATGCACGGCATGCTACAAATCATCAACTTAATAGGGATACCCTAGATGGTGAAACGCCCAGCGGACGGTGGCAAGTAACATCCGCTGTTGCATTTGGAAACCTCTACGACTACACACCCAATGAGCAACCGTACTGCCTCACGAGACGAGGCAATCACCGAGGGAATAAAATGAACCTACTAGGAATTATTGGGGCATTATTTAGTGCCGGCAATCACCCACCAAAACAGCCTGGATACGTTAATAAAGTGAACGAACCCGGCATAAAGAAACGTAAAAAAAACCGAAAAATGCAACGCAAAGCGCGGCGTAAAAACCGTAGTTAATCAGGAGAAAACAATGAAAAAAAGCGAAACCGAAAACCCCGGCCTATCCCTACGAACTTTAAACAGCCTACGCTATGGGTTGCTTATGGATGAATTAAGCCTGAAACTCGAGGACTGTGTGAAAGCGGCTACGGAAACCGGAAAAATGGCCACCTTAACCCTTAACCTGAAAATCAAGCCTGAAGCACAAGGCGCACAAATATTCATCACCGATGAAATAAAAACCAAAATACCCACTCTGGCAAAGGAAGCCACCATTTTCTTTCCCGAAGACAGCGGCAACCTACTGCGCTCAGATCCACGGCAAACCACTTTACCGGGATTAAAAACGGTAGAAAATCCACCCATAGATTTTAAACAGGCAACAGGATCATAAAAATGCAAGAATTAACTTCATTAGAAACCGTATCAAATGTACAGGCTGCACTCAATGCAGGAAAAAAATTAGCACAGCATCCATTTGAAATCAACGGTACCCCCACGCTGATTATTAATGCAGATGAAACCATTCAGCAATTTGAAGGATTACGCGAGACCCCGATTCGCATTAAGCAACATAGCAATCACACTACAGCGGAATCCTTCATTCTTTATTACAACGACTTCGCAACAGAACGTTCTACCATCTTTATCGACACTGAAAAATCGTTATTTAGTGCGGTGCTTGACTATCACAACAGTGATCCTGCATGGAAAGAGCACACGCTAAATTTCAAACTAAAACCTACGCTGGAATTTAGCAACTGGAAAGAAAGCGACGGTCTAAAAATGGATCAGGAAACGTTTGGAAGATTTATAGAAGACAATCTGTATGAAATTACCGAACCCGTGGGCGCAGACATGCTGCAAATTGCACTCAGCATCCAGGCCACCACAGAAACAAAATTCGCGTCATCAAAACGTCTTGATAACGGGCAATTACAGCTAAATTACCATGAAGAAATCAACGGCACAGCTGGCAATAAAGGCGAATTAAAAATACCTCAAACCTTTAAAATTGGATTAAGACTTTTTGAAGGCGGCGAGGCTTACGAAATAGAAGCCCGCCTACGCTATCGAATTAATAGCGGTAACTTAACATTGTGGTATGAGTTGATCAGACCCCAAAAAACCATTGACGCTTGCACTGCAGACACAGAAAAACTCATTAGAGAAAAAACAGAGATAGGTTTTATCTATCACGGAACAGCAGAGTAATCCATTGCACAGATAACTTCCTCTTGCTAAAAGAAGGTTATCTGGTTACTAACTCAACCCACAATGAGGCATCATGACACACCAAATAATGATCGACATTGAAACACTCAGCACCGAACCCAACGCGGCTATATTGAGCATTGGAGCAGTGCTATTCAGTGTAGAACAAAAAAAAATAATCAGGACCTTTACAATCAATATCAAAATGGAATCCAGCATCAATTACGGTCACATTAGCCCGGAAACAGTGCAGTGGTGGATGGAGCAACCATATCAGGCCAGAGAAGCCTTTAAAAACAAAGGACATTCACTTCTTGGCGCACTCGACTATGCAGAATTAATCGGCAGAATACCTACGTCCACTCTATCTGAAAATAAAAAACACAGTGCACTAGAAGACGCAAGTTTTCAGGCGCAACAAATAATTGAGATCTATTAATGATTACAAAATATGATGTATTAATGAAAGAGGCGCAATCGATGTTTCTAAATGGCGTTGATTGGAGACTTTTTAAAGCACAACTGACGCAGGAATCAGCCCTTAATCCACAAGCTATCTCCCCTGCAGGTGCGCAAGGCATCGCGCAATTTATGCCCCCCACCTGGGGGGAGGTCAAAGATGAACTAGGCTATCCTAAAAGTGCGTGCCCGTTTGATCCCTCTTTAGCAATCCCCGCTGCAGCGCATTATTTATCAAAGCAGGCTAATAAATGGACATCAAAACGCGAAGAGGCCGACAGAATATGCCTTGCCTTTGCGAGCTATAACGCAGGATTTGGCAACATTTTGAAAGCACAAAAACTGGCAAAGGGTGCCGTCGAATACTATCCAATTATTAAGCAGCTGCACCACGTCACGGGGCATAAAAACTCACAGGAAACCATACAATATGTACATAATATATTTAAAATATTTGGTGAATATCTGATGCAGGGTCGATAAATGAAACCGATAAAGGAAAAAATTATGCCTACCTTAACTGAAAATGCACTTAAAAAGGTGATAACTTATAACCCCCTGAACGGAGTATTCACCTGGAAATTATATCACCGTAAAAATAGCCTACTAGGCCAAAAAGCAGGCTCAATCAACGTGTCTGGAATGCGTTATATACACGTATTTGGCGAAAAATACCGGGCATCACGCCTAGCCATACTGTACATCACTGGATCACTACCCGAATATGCAGGGCATAAAGATAAAAACCCTGGTAACCTTAAATTTAATAACCTTTATTCCAGCGATACTCCGATAAAAACACAGTATGTTAAAAAACCAAAAAATATCCATAAAAAACCGGATGTTAATCATTTGATAATGTTTTGTACCGGACGTAGCACGCAGAATTTAGGATTGAAATTATGAAAAAAGAATGTGACTGCGGTAATGAAGCAACAGAAAAAAAGGACGATATATTTTTATGCGAAATCTGTGCGGAACATCACCAAGACGCAAAAGATTATGAATCTGGAACATGTCAAAACTGGGATTTATAACGGTGGAGACAACTGGAAACAAACGTGGAAGGGGTTGACTATTTTTACCCACGAATTTTAACTAAAATATAACTTGGATAGCCGGATAGCTGTTTGTTTCCCGGTTGATTTGATTGTTATGTGTGCTACACAGGAATAATGATGCAAAATATAAAATTCTTAGATATTTATGGGAATACTCATTCAATTATAGCTTCTGACGTAGAGCAGTTTTCTCATGATACAAATCAAGCAACAGGGCAGCAATGCACTTGCGTTGAAATTGGAGGGCAAATAATCAGGCGCGCCATGCTACTTCGTGAAATTCAGGGACTCCTGTCACCTTC
>CAZLLL010000405.1:0-3739 GCA_964560255.1 uncultured Methylomonas sp. | reverse complement strand
TTGGATGATTATTTGTTTCCATCTCCCTTAGGAAGAGCACGAAATAAGTTGAGCAACTGACGCAGGATTTTTGTTCGTCTCGAAGCGGTGCAACAGGCGCATAGTAGGCTACGTAACTATTGCCGCAATGCAGAAGACGAGCAAAAAGACAAGCCAGAATTCACAACTTATTTCGTGCACGTTTCTATGTTAGTAATGCGGTGGTCGTTCATCTGCCTCTGAAAATGCAGTACCCGATTGTGTTGATATATCCGATAAATCTCTTACACGTCCTAATAGTTGCTGAGTAAGAATTTCTAGGGCATCAATTTGATTTTGCTGTCTGCAAATAACATCATTTAATTGTGCGATAGTATCTTCCTGATAAGCCAATTTTGTTTCTATCGTGACAATACGTTGATCTGTCATTATATTAATTAATATAGGAACAGCAATAATCTGTGGGTGTTTTTATTTTAAGTTCAAACTGCGAATTAGCAGGAACTGTAAATGACTTTCCTGCCGATATACTTTGCCATTGCTCTGTATTAGGCAAGAGAACTTCTAGGTCACCAGCCATAATTTCCATCAATTCTTTAGCAGCGGTATTAAAGGTATAGTCACCTGGCAGCATAAATCCTAATGTTTTTTCAGTACCATCCGCAAATTGAATAGTACGGCTATTTACTTGCCCGGAAAAATATATATTTGCCTTTTTAACGACTGTTACGTTATTAAATGTTGTCATGTTATGCTTTTCTCTCCTGTATTTATATTTCAATGATGGGTTTCAGATGTGGTTACAGGCGTTGTTTTCATCTCATTTTTCAGAGCCAACTTAGCCTCATCCCATAAGTTATCTAATTCAATCAGATCAACTTTATTAACTTCTCGCCCAGATTGTGTGACTTTTTCTTCAATGTATTCGAAACGCCGAGTAAATTTCTGGGTACTTTTTTTCAGTGCCAGTTCGGGGTTGACATCCATATGTCGAGCCAGGTTTACGGCAACCAGTAATAAGTCACCAATCTCTTCTTCTATATGCCGTGGGTCTCCTGATTCCCATGCCTCTTTCACTTCATCAAGCTCTTCCAGTACTTTTTCAAATACTGGCTCAACTTCTGGCCAGTCAAATCCATGATTTGCAGCGCGATCCTGAATTTTTTTACAGCGTATCAGCGCTGGTAAATTTCTGGCAACACCCGATAATATGGTATGATTTTCTGTTTCTTTTACCGCTCTTTCCGAAGCTTTAAGTGCTTCCCATGCTTTTTTTTGTTCTGTTTCATCGCTATAGACTACATCAGCAAAAACATGCGGATGCCGACGTACTAATTTATCCGCTATATTTTCTGCTACTTGCTCAAAATTAAATAAACCTTGTTCTGCTGCGAGCTGAGAATGAAATACGATTTGAAAAAGCAAGTCACCTAACTCGGATTTTAGATCCTGCATATCATCACGCTCAATCGCATCCGCCACTTCATAAGCCTCTTCAAGCGTATAGGGTATAAGGCTGGTAAAGTCTTGTTTTTGATCCCATGAACAACCCGTTTGCGGATCTCTTAATTGTGCCATGATTTGCAATAATCGCTGTAGATTTTTCATAAATACGGGTTTAATTTTACATTTCTGAACGGTTACGGCTTATTAATTCGCAACATGTTTGTATGGGCAGCTTTCATCCATGAAATAAAATAAAATAGGCAGTTTTTTATTGCGCAGCTAAAGACTCTTCTGTGCATTACATATCAAACGTATGCAGCTTTTCATCAAGTCGAGGCCAGGCTGAAACCACAGCTTTAACGAGTGTTGCTAATGGAATAGCAAAAAAGATCCCCCAAAAGCCCCATAGTCCACCAAAAAATAAAATGGCGACTATAATAGCCGCAGGATGTAAATTGACTGCCTCAGAAAAAAGTAAGGGGACTAAAAATATGCCGTCTATTGCCTGAATAATTGTATAGGCGAAAAAAATATACATAAATTCGTCACCTCCAAATCCCCACTGAAAAAAAGCAATGCCTAATACTGGAAATGTCACCAGAGTTGCCCCTACGTAGGGAATAATGACTTGCAAGCCCATAAATACGGCAAGTAACACGGCATAATTTAGATTCAATATTGAAAAGGTAATATAACTCACAACACCTAGTATAATGACTTCAACAAATTTCCCACGTATATAATTACCTAATTGTATATCCACTTCTTTCCAGACATTGAGCGATAAGAGGATATCTCTCGGCATAAATTGTGCAAACCAGCGCAATAAAATAGCTTTATCTTTCAAGCAGAAAAAAATCAGCACTGGTACAAGAATCAGATAAACAAGCGCACTGATAATACCTACCACTGATGAAGCAGAAAGACTTAATAAATCCTGTCCATAAGTCAATGCTTCTTGTTGAATAGCGAAAGTTAACTCTTTTAGTTTGGCTGCTGAAATAAATTGTGGGTAGGCTTCTGGTAGCTTTAAAATTTCAGCCTGAGAGCTTTTGATAATCTCGGGGGTATGTTGTAATAATTGTTTTAATTGCTGAAATAACATGGGCATTAAGCCAAAGAGCACATAACTAAATGCCCCCATAAACCCAGTAAATACGATAAATACAGCCGGTAATCGTTTAAGTTTTTTTTCTAGCTTTTTGACCAGTCCTTCTAATAAATAAGCGAGAACAATGGCAATAAAAACAGGCATTATTACATTTGAAAGTGATGTAATCAGGAAAAAACCCACAATCAATATGATTGCTAAGGCAACTGCCTGAGAATTAGGCAGGATACGCTGTATACCATTCTTTACAAATTGCAGATTGGAAAATTCATTATTTCGCTGCATAAACTTTATTATTATAATTATATACTTTACGCAATCATGGTTGTGAGCAAGATGCTGAAACTAAATTCTAACAGAGATACCTTACTATAGTGACAGCAACGCAGTTATCGGCAAAAATTAGCCGTGACCGAGTGAAGTATTGGTTAAGGGCGATATGTTGCATTGGTTTTTGGTGTTTCACTAACACTCACTGAAAGCACTTCATGCCATATTTTTTTTGCATGATCATATAAAAATTTAGCAATACTTTCAGCCGTAGTAGACCCTGTTAATACATCGTTCAAATGACGATGATCCAGAATTTCATCAATTAACGTTTTAAACACGACAAGTTCATTATAATCAACCACAAAACCCGTCTTGTTTAATTCTTCTGCTGTTAAAACCAGCTCGACAACATAGTTATGTCCATGCAAGCGACTACAAGGGTGCTCGTCTGGCAGACCTTCAATAACATGGCTTGCACTAAAATTAAATTGTTTTGAAATTGTATACACGCTTTTTTTGTTGCCTCATGTGAAATAAATACTATAACCCCGACTCAATTTCAAAGTCAGCCTTTTATTCGCTTCATCTTAACATGCTTTAACTTTTTGCTCGTAAAGACTTATTTCCTAACAATACAATATACACACAACTAGAATGCAATAGCTTAGCGATTGCAGGTTTTATAAAAAAGCTAAATCTTTTTTACACCTGTGTTGTTTAAATATTGGAAAGAATTGTTTTTCTTCATGCTCTTGCGATAACCGTTCAGTTCCCCCTTTGTAAAGTGGGAGTTAAGGAACGTGCATGAAATAAGTTGGGCAACTGACGCAGTATTGTTATTCGTATTCAAGGCGTATAAATAGGCGCATAGCCAAGTACGTAGCTAGCTATGCGCCTGTTACCGCGCCTTGAAGGCAAACAAAAATACTG